>JAHFDE010000206.1 GCA_023249165.1 Candidatus Methylomirabilota bacterium
ATGGACAGGGGCTCGAACTGGGTGCGGTGTACAGCGTGGAAGGGCTAGGGTTGAGGTCCGTGTCCATGGTTGGGAAAGAAAAAGGTTCCTGACACCTTTTCCCCTTCCCCTGGCTGACAACCGAGGCACTTGGCAGCCATGCCTTATCGTGGCCTTGCCCCGAACCGGTGTCAAGCCGATTTTCTCGTCCATTCCACATCCATGTTTCTACCTGTTAGGGGGGGACATGCTCGGGACGAGGACGGACGAGCGACAAGATCGCAAGCGGGGTCAGCATCTTGACGCCACGGGCCCGGTCGGGGATACTAAGAGTCTTAGCGGGAGGACGCACGAGGCGGATCGGCAAGAGTACTCCATCTCTCTCTGGCAAGAGCCCCGGAAGATCAGAAAATCGGATGGCTGCTCTGACATCACCGCGTAACCTTCGTAGAGAACTGCAAATCCGATCGCCACTCAGACCGTTCTTGGGGACGTAACAGCTATGGAGATAGCTCAGGTCCTAGACCTATTGCAGTCGAAGTGGCGCTTTCAGCCTCTTTTTTTGAGCGTTGGTGTCCTTGGCTCATTAGTGCTTGTGTGGCGCGTCCTTAGGTGGACTGCCCTGCTGAGCGACCTGGGAAATAAAGACTTGACCATTGAGCTGCTCATGAAACAACTAAAAATAATGGATGACTATGATGAGGCGTGCAGACTTGCGGCAATGATTCCCCATGACGGGTCTGGCCTTCGTCTCAAAGCTCTTATGTTGCACGCTGGATGTCCAAATGCTCTCAAGACGTTTCTTGACCTCACGACTCAAAAGCTCATGCGGTTATCATTTGACCCGTTTGAGGATCAAATCCGATGGGGAATACTCGGGGAACTGACGAAGGACGAGATAGAAAAGCTGGCAGCCCTTCGGTTTCTTCGAGATCTCGATTACGTCGCCGTCTACACCGAGTCGACGGATCACTACACGGAATACTGCATTTTTCCGACCGCTGCAGGACAAGGTGTCAGGCGTGCCTATGATCAACTGCCGCGGACCCTTAAGGCCACGATTGAGGTTCTCGCAGAACGCCTTTTAAGTAAGGAAGTATAAACCTGATCCCGCGGGATCTCCCCTTGGGAATCTCAGCCTATGCGTTGCCCGATATGGAGTGCCTCGAGGACTGTGGACCGACCCAGTTAACCGGGAGGGATCAACTCATTTGAGATCCCATGTTGGGAATCGACAATTGGGGCGCTTGGCTGGATAACTGCTGTAATGCACATGGGCTTGGTCGACGTTGTCATTCTTATCATAGCAATCTCCCTCGTCCTCGGGGTGATTGTACTCGCGGTCCGTGAGTCCCGCCATCGTGCGTCCGCAGAGAGAAAAGACTGGACCATTGCAGTGCTCGGGGAGCAAATAAAAATGGTGAAGGAGGATGGGGAGGCACGCGAGGTTGCAAAAAGGGATCAGGGTGACGCGTCGGACCTCGAGCTCGAAGCTCTCGCCTTGCTGGTGGCAAGGCGAGAGCTTCTCGAGACTTTCCTTCGTCTTACCGATCGTGTAAGCATCTCGTGTCCGCTGGATCCGTTGAGGGACCCGCCAGAGTGGGAGGGAGAGGTGCGTCCGAGCGAGGAGGAAATAGAAAAGACAGCCGCGGTGCGTTTCCTTCACAGGAAACGCTACGTTTCCGGCGTGTTTCCTGCCGGATTTGGGAGCTATTCCATTGTCGGCACAAACGAAGCGAGGGCTGTGCGGGCTGCATTAGACCGCCTGCCAGAAACTGTCAAGGTCAGTATCCGCAAGGAGCGACACCGTCTGGGGGACCGATGAGCTTTAGGCGGGACGGTCCGCTGTTTCGCGGACGCTGCCGGGGCACATTGCCGTGATAGATGGAAGACGGGTGAATCTTCCGACTATGAAGCCAATCTTTGGCCAGTAGGAGGTCCGCTGGGGACTCGCAGGCTAAGCAAGAGAGCAAGGGGAGATGTGATGAGCAAACCGACAATAGAAGGCCTGATGCAATGCCTGCATCGCTTTATCCGGGGGGACCGCCGTCTGAGGCTAACGGGGGCTGTTCCCCTCGCTGTGATCACCGTCGTGGTAGTAATGGGGCTGCCCTTGCGGAGATGGCCGGTTGGAGCGGAAGCGCAGGAAGGGCGAGCAACGGTGAAGCGAGACGGCGTACCGGTACATACGCAGATGACCCGCACCAGCGACGTGGTGGCGAGCCTGAGGCGGGGGACTGTCGTGACAGTTGACTTCGCCCTCAGCGGCCCGGAGGGGGCCTGGTGCCAAGTCACCGTGGCTCACAGGACAGGCTATGTCCGCTGTGATGATTTGGAGCGGGAGCCGGGGCCGCAATGGCGGGAGACGGTCCGGCGATCCTTCGATGCTCGTGAAGCCCCCACGGCATCCCTGGGAGAGCCGACGAAGGTGCCAATACGGCTGATTGGCGACCTCATTCTGGTCTCGACGACGGTTAACCACAGGCAGACGGCGGTGATGATCGTCGATACCGGTGCCACCGCGACGGTCATCACCCCCGTACTCCTTGAAAGACTCGGGCGGTCGGTCCCCGCCGGTGCCCCCAAAAGGCAGGCCCGGATCATAGGAGGGGAAACCATCGAAATGCCGGTTGTGAACCTCGACAGCCTTGAAGTAGGGAATGCAACGGTTGAAGGCTTGCCCGTCGGAGTCCACGAAATATTCCGAGAGCTGCCAGGAGTCGACGGGCTGTTGGGTGGGGATTTCCTCCACCGTTTCCGGGTCACCTTAGATAAGGCTGCCCGTGAGATGCGTCTTGAGACGTTGCGTCGTGACTAACAACTGCGTAGAAAGCCTTGCACGTCAGTCGGGGCGCGCCGGGGCATGACTCATGCCGGATCTTATCCACTCACCAGCTGGTGGAAGAGGCTGGATTCCCGCTTGTAGAAGCCCTGGGTGTGGAAGGATTCTTCGAGGCCGAAGAGTTTGTAGTCCAGGTGGTGGCAGAGTTCGTGGAGGAGGGTCCTCAGGAAGGTTCGAAAGGCGACAACCCGACGGTGTTTCGCCGTCCGCATCCACACGGTCACGCGGCCGGG
>JAHFDE010000207.1 GCA_023249165.1 Candidatus Methylomirabilota bacterium
ACTGCGCGCCTGGATCCTACGCGATTCACGATCAAGACCCTACCCCAGCACTTCGAGAAAATGCCGGACCCGCTCGCTCCCATCCTCACTGGCACCATCGACATGGCCGCCGCCATCGCCCGCATCGAAGCCCGCCTCCGCCACTAACCTCACTTACTGACTGAAAATTTGTACCAGGATGGCAGGCTCAAGGACTCTTCGGAGGGGGATGTCGCCGAAACGCGCTTTAAGGTCGCTGAGCAGGATCTCGCGATACTCGATGGGTCCTTGAGTGACGTTCCGGTAGACATACGCGACTTCGGTGAACTCCTCGGGGGCTTCAATGCCCTGCGTCGGCCGCTGCCAGGCCTTGTTGTCGAACTTGATGACGAAGGCCAGGGCGCCCGTCGTGCCGTTAATCTCTACCCTGCCGGTGAGGTGGTTATCGAATCGCTCCGGATCACAGTGATGATTTCGTATTCGGCACCAATTTTCATCGCTGTAGACCGCGCGCACCTTGTTGATGTGCTCGGTCCTAATCCGCTGGTACGGCTTCATCGGATAGATCTTTACCCTGCTACTCCGCTCGGGGTGGTAGATCGACATCTCGGCGTAGCGGGTGGGGGCGAAATGGAGTTGACTGTTGTGGTAAACGACGGTCCCGTCACCGAAGACACTCAGGAACCACCCATAGAGCGTCGTTCGGACGGCCAGATCGTGAGTGAGGACGATGGTGCAGCCGGCCGACGGGTTGCGGTGCGTACCCACGTAGAAGCCGTGAACCGAGGAATGGATCGCGGTCACCGATCCGAAGCAATCCACCGGTCCAGCGCGGGCATCTCGACGGAGAATCTCGGCACTCCTCCATGTCTGAGCGAGCTTGTCGAACCGGGTGACGAGGAGCGGTTCCCTGAGCCATCCCGAGCCGTCGTACACATAATAGGCGATGAGGAAGATTCTTTCGTCCTCGAGGGTCTCGTAGCTGGTGATAGGCTTGTCAAGGTTTGGGATCGCCTGACCGCTGACGGTCAGGCCGCGATTCTGGAGAACTTGTGTCAACGTCTCAACCGAGGCCGAGGCGGAAGTGAGCAGGCTTAAAAGCGCAAAGGCACCGATGAGGCGAAGTGTGGATTGCAGCACTACGGTACGTTCTCCGTGAGCAGCCCCATGAGTTTTTGTGCAAGGGCCGGGCCAATGCCGGACTCTTCGTGCTTGAAGTAGATAAAGGTGTCCTGCCAGCGGGGGCCGAGCTGCTTCACGGTCTCAGTCCATTTCTTGAGGTCTTGAGCCGCATACCCTTCATCGCGCAGCCGGACGTAGCCGAAATCGGCGGTCGCGACCAGCGGCGTGGTACCCTTCTCGGTGTCCGCGATGCAGAGGGCTGCGTTCCGGGTCCTGAGCAGCGCGTACACATCCTCGGCGAACCATGACTCGTGCCGGAACTCGAAGGCGCAGCGGATACCGGAGGGCAACAGGACCAGCGCGTCGCCTAATCGGTCCAGGTCCTTTTTGAAGAACGGCGGAAGCTGGAAAAGGAGCGGGCCGAGCTTCGGCCCAAGGGCCCGCGCCGTGTCGAGGAAGTAGCGGAGCGGCTCATCCACGTCCTTGAGGCGGGCGTCGTGCGTGATTCGCCTGGATGCCTTGAGTGCGAACGAAAACCCGGCCGGGGTCTCGGCATTCCAGCCGGCGATCGTCTTGGCGTTCGGCATCCGGTAGAACGTGTAATTGATCTCGACGGTGGAGAACCGCTCGGCATAGTACGGGAGCATCTTGGCGGTCGGGAACTTCTCGGGATAGAAACTCCCCCGCCACTCCGGATATTGGTACCCTGATGTGCCGACCCAAATCGCCACGACACCCCTCCAGATCCGCACCTTCGGCCCCTCGCGTACCTCAGTCCGGGAGGGCTCGGGGAGTGGGTCTTCCCCGGCGAATTCTGCTTACCTCGGCAGCGCCTGCAGGTCCCGAGCGACATTGGCGGAAGCGGTGGGGCCCCTCGGCAGGCGACGGCCTGGGAAACCGAGGCGCGATCCGTGCCCGCCTTCCCTGCACGGATCGTGAACACGGAGGGACCCAGGCCGTAAGCCGCCGAACAGGGTCGCCGCGGGAGGCCCGGAGCGAGGGGCCGAGGGCGCTGTTGCAATAGGCCCGCGAGCCCTCCCTTACACTCTTCACTCCGCTGGTGGGTGAAAAATCACCTTGCGCCACCGCCGAATTTCGACCCTCTCGAAGAGCCCCGCCTTCACGTAGGGATCGTTCCGCACGTACTCCTCCACCGCCCCCCGGTCCGGCATGTCCACCAGGATAAAGCTGCCGGTCATGGCCGTCCCGTCGTCGGAGAGGGTCGCACCGGCAGCCACGATCTGTGTGCCGAAACCGGCGATGTAGTCGAGATGCGCCGGGCGGGCCTGCTGCCTGATCTGGGTCGCATTCGGCTTGTCGGTCGCCAGGATGATGAAGTACATAGCGTCACCGTGATCGCGGGCCTGAGTATCCCCGGCGGCGGGCAGGGGTGTCAAGGGGCCCAGGATATGCCATTTTGGCACGACCGTTGCGCCTGCAACACATTAAATCAGCCGAGGGCGCAAGTCGGCCCAGCGGCTTCTGTCTCGGGCAAGGGATGGAGGTCGATGCGGCCAAGCCCAGTGAGGGAGAGACATATGGAAGGGCAGGTCCCAGCCTTTTGGCGCCGAAGGTTCTACGTGCACCCGATCCAGCGGAAGTATTTCTTTCTCTCACTGATTCCGCTGGTGTTCTTCGGCTTCTTCATGGCCATCCTCATCTTTGTTCCCTTGAACCTGGCCCTCCAGGGACCAAGCCCTGATCTCGGGAAGGTGGCCGCCTTGGGGCAGCTCCAGGGCGCGGGCGGTGTCCGCATCTGGCTCGCCATCTTCCTCAGCATGGCCGTCTCCGCCCTGATGAGCTTTTTCGTCACCCACAAGTTTGCCGGCCCCCTCTACCGGATCGAGCAGATCCTCCGGAAGGTCGAGCAGGGACATCTGCCGGCGACGGTTCGGATTCGGCGTGGCGATGACATTCAGGAGTTTGCGGACGTTGTCGAAAGCGCCTTCAAGT
>JAHFDE010000078.1 GCA_023249165.1 Candidatus Methylomirabilota bacterium
CACGTACTCCCAGTGGCCCGTTCCGTGGCTCGGGTCCACGATGACCGGCAGATGGGTCAGCTTCCGCAGGACGGGGACGGCATTGAGATCCAACGTGAAGCGAGTCGCGGTCTCGAAGGTGCGAATCCCACGCTCGCAGAGGATGACATCGTAGTTCTCATGCGACAGGATGTACTCCGCCGACATCAGAAGGTCTTGGATGGTGGCCGACATGCCGCGCTTGAGGAGGACCGGTTTCCGGGCCTCGCCGACCGCGTTCAGCAGGGAGAAGTTTTGCATGTTGCGTGCCCCGACCTGGAGGATGTCGGCATACCGGGCCACCAGCTCCACATCCTGGGAATTCAGGACCTCTGTGACAACCTTGAGGCCGGTTACCTCCCGAGCCCGCGCCAGCATTTTCAACCCCTGCTCTCCCAGTCCCTGGAAGCTATACGGTGACGTCCGTGGCTTGAAGGCACCCCCGCGCAGGATGGTGGCCCCGGCCGCCTTGACGGCGTGTGCGCTCTCCAGTATTTGGCCCTCGCTCTCCACCGAGCAGGGCCCGGCCATGAGCACGAGACGGTCAGAGCCGATTTCGACCTCGCCGATCTTGACCACCGTCTTCGGTCGGAACTCCCGACTGGCCAGCTTGAACGGCTGCAGGATCGGAACCACCCTTTCAACGCCCGGCAGCGCCTCCAGACTCTGGAGTCGCGCCTTGCCTCGCTCATCGCCGACCGCTCCGACCACGTTGCGCTGGGTCCCCCGGATCAGGTGGGGATGGTATCCCAGCTCTTCGACGCGCCTGAGGAGCTGTTGGAGCTCCTCTTCCGGCGCCCCCGCCTGCATCACGATAATCATCGCCTTCCTCCAAAACAGAAAGCCACGGCATCACCGTGGCCCTGAAGATACAAAAGCCACGGAGGCCTATCTGCCCCCGCGGCCATCCTCGACGATAAAAGGGTCAGGCGCCGCCGACCGGAGGGCAGACGCCGCTAAAGTACAACCGCCAACTCCAGAGATGTCTCAGGTCCATCTTCGTCTTCCTTGAAGAAGTTCCCATCGATGTGGTATTGTAGTTACCACTGCCGCTCCAGCTTGTCAAGGGGATTTCTCCGGATTTTCCTTTACAGGTGGCCGGCTTTTCTGTAATTTTTCGGGTGAGGAGGCTTCGAGATGTCCGGGCACTCCAAGTGGGCAGGGATCAAACATAAGAAGGCGAAGGTTGATGCCCAGCGGGGGCGGGTCTTTACCAAGTTGATCCGGGAGATTACCATCGCGGCCCGTACCGGCGGGGGGGATCCGGCGGGGAATCATCGCCTCCGGGATGCCATGGAGAAGGCCAAGGCCGCCAACATGCCCCAGGACAACATCATCCGGGCCGTCAAGAAGGGGACCGGGGAACTGGAAGGGGTTACCTACGAGGAGTGCATCTACGAAGGGTATGGCCCTGGGGGGGTGGCGGTGCTCCTCGATGCGGTGACCGACAACCGGAATAGGACCACCGCGGAGATCCGCAAGATCTTTTCTCGCTTTGGGGGGAACCTCGGGGAGTCGGGGTGTGTCGGCTGGATGTTCCAGAAGAAGGGTCTGATCCACCTCGCGAAAAAAGGGCTGGATGAGGAGCAGCTTTTGGCACCGGCCCTTGAGGCAGGTGCGGAGGATGTCCGGAGCGGAGAGCAAACATTCGAGGTCGTCACCGCGTTAAAGGACTACGAGGCAGTGAAGAGGGCCTTGGAGCGGGCGTCCTTCCCCCTCGAACACGCCGAGATGACCATGCTGCCCCAGTCCACCGTCCGCCTGGAGGGGAAGGAGGCAGAGCAGGTGCTCCGTTTGATGGACGGGCTCGAGGAGCACGACGACGTTCAGCATGTCTATGCCAACTTTGATATCCCTGAAGAGATCATGGCGGCCCTGACAGCCTAGGAGATGGAGCGGGGGGTGACCACTGGGTTCCGGGTGCTGGGGATCGACCCCGGGACGGCCATCACCGGCTACGGCGTGGTGGAGGTGCGAAACCGGTCCCTGATCTCCATCGCGCACGGCGTGATCGCGACCCCTCCCCGCCAGCCCTTTCCGTTGAGACTCCAGGCGATTCACCAGGCCCTCCAGGCGATCATTCGGCAGCATCGGCCCGAATGCGGAGTCGTGGAGGGGCTTTTTTTTGCCAAGAATGTCCGCACGGCGCTCATGCTCGGTCAGGCCAGGGGGGCGGCTCTCTTGGCAGTCGTGGACGGCGGACTTGACGTGTTTGAGTATAGTCCACTCGAGGTGAAGAGCGCGCTGACCGGCACCGGGAGAGCGTCGAAGGAGCAGGTCCAGCGGATGGTGGCCTCGCTGCTGGGAATCTCGTCCGCGATTCCTGTCACCGACGCCACCGATGCGCTGGCGTTAGCCATCTGTCATATCCATGGGGTGGGTCTTCAGAAGCGGCTGGCGACGGTATAGCCTGGTGCTGCTCCTCCCAGTACTGCTGGGGGCCGCGGATCCGCAGGAGGTCGAGCGGGCGGCGGCGGCCACTGGTGCCCTGGTGGAGATCCTCAATCTGTGGCACGTAGAAGAGTATGGGGCCATCTACGACCGGGGGACGACGACGACGAGACGCCTCTTCACGCGGGAGGAATTCATCAGCCGGATGAAGGGTCTCGGGTGCCGGACCAGCTGCTGTCACACCACCTTTGAACTCACCTCGGCGGATTATCGGTCGCCCGAGCTGGTCGTGGTGACGGGGAAGGTCGGTCTGGAGTGGTCGGGGCGCGTTGTTCCCCGTTTTCAGTGCACCCCCGGTGTCCGCAGTTATCCGATGACCCGAGAGGCGGATGGCTGGCGTATCGATCTCACTCTCATCCTGCCGTTTTTTTAGTTCGAGGGGGCACCCGTGATCGGGCTGCTGCGGGGACAGTTGGTGAAGCGGGACCCCGCCCACGTCATCGTGGAGGTGAACGGGGTGGGGTATCGGGTCTTTGTTCCCCTGTCCACCTACTACCGACTCCCTGACGAGGGGACTGAGGTCCTCCTCCACACGGTGACCTACCTCCGGGAGGATGCCTTGCATCTCTACGGCTTTATCACGGAGCGAGAGCGAGCCCTCTTCGATCTCCTCCGGGGCGTCACGGGGATCGGGCCCCGACTGGCCATTAATATCCTCTCCGGGATCACGGCGGAGGAGCTCGCTGCCGCCATCGGACGGGCGGATCTGGTGCGGCTCAGCGCCATCCCGGGGGTGGGGCGCAAGACGTCGGAGCGGATGATTCTGGAGCTGAAAGAGAAGATCTTGCCGCTGCTGGAGCCGGCGGTTGCGGCACCCGAGGGCGACCCGAGCGAGGAGGTCCTGCAGGATGTGGTCTCTGCGCTGCTCAATCTGGGCTACAACCGCTCCGCCGCCGCCAAGGCCGCAGCCAAAGCCCTCCGCACGGTGGACGGGGATCAGGATTTCGAGACGGTGATTCGGCAAGCGCTGCGTCTGCTCGCCGAGCACGCCGAGGGATAGGCCATGACCGATCGCATTGTGAGCCGGCGCCCTCTGGAGGAGGATCAGCAGTGGGAGCCGACGCTCCGGCCGAGGCTCTGGGAGGAGTACATCGGTCAGGAGAAGGTCAAGGAGAACCTGCGGGTCTTCATCGAGGCGGCCCGGGCCCGGCGAGAGCCTCTGGATCATGTGCTCCTCCACGGCCCCCCGGGCCTTGGGAAGACCACGCTCGCCTATCTCATCGCGACGGAGCTTCAAGTGGGGATCCGCGCCACCTCGGGGCCGGTCTTGGAGCGGCCGGGGGATGTGGCGGCCATTCTGACCAATCTCGAGGACCGGGACGTCCTCTTCATCGACGAGATCCACCGGATGAACCGGGTGGTGGAGGAGATCCTGTATCCCGCCATGGAGGAGTTCCAGTTGGACCTGGTCATCGGCCAGGGCCCCCACGCGCGGACCATCAAGCTGGACCTCCCGCGGTTCACATTGGTAGGGGCCACCACGCGGGCGGGCCTCCTGACCGCCCCCCTCCGGAGTCGCTTCGGGGTGTTGCACCGACTGGATTACTATAGCGATGAGGAGATCTATCGGATCATCCTCCGATCCGCGAAGATCCTGGGGGTCGAGATCAGTCCGGAGGGGGCGGGCGAGCTGGCCGGCCGGTCGCGGGGAACGCCACGCGTCGCCAACCGGCTCCTCAGGCGGATTCGAGATTTTGCCCAGGTGCTGGGCGACGGGGCGATTAGCGAGGAGCTGGCCCACATGGCTCTGGAGCGATTGGAGGTCGATGAGCGGGGATTGGATGACATGGACCGGCGGATCCTGCACACCCTGATCGAGAAATTCGACGGAGGACCGGTGGGCCTGGAAACCTTGGCCGTGGCCGTCGCCGAAGAGAAGGACACCATCGAGGACATTTACGAGCCCTTCCTGATCCAGGCAGGGTTTTTGGCCCGGACCCCCCGGGGCCGGACCGCGACCCGCCTGGCCTTCGATCACTTCGGCATCCCGCCCAGGGCGCGCCCGCAAGGGGACTTCTGGGAGGTGGGGAACTGAGGGCGGGCCGGCAGACTGACAGACTCCGGCTCAGGGTGATATACTGCGGTCGGTCCTGCGAGCGGTGAATGGGGAACTCGACGAGGATGTTCGGGTTTGAAGGATTCGCCAAGCTCCTGATCCTCTTCGGCATCGTGTTAGCCCTCCTCGGAGGTCTCCTCCTCGTGGCGGGGAAGATCCCGCTCATCGGCCGGCTGCCGGGCGATATCACCATCCGGAAAGGGGATTTTACCTTTTACTTCCCCCTGGCCACCTCCATCCTGATCAGTATCCTGCTCACCCTCCTCTTTTCCCTCTTCGGCCGCCGGTGAAGGGGAGGCAGTCGATGCGCAGCTGGTTCATCAGTGGCATCCTGCTCCTCGTCACCTCAGGGCTCTGCCGGGCGGAGCAGTGGCCGGTCCGCGTCCTCTTGAAGGAAGGGGTCGCTGCAATTCATCTGCAGGCCGAAGGACTGTCCCGCCTCGAAGAAATCGAGCGCCCCGTGGTGCAGGTCGTCCCCCCCGGTCAAGCGGTGCAAGTCGCCTGGGACGGAAGGCCGGGGACCAGCTTCAGATTGAAACCGGATGCGGGTCTCGTCTGGATCGACGGGAGACCCTACCGGGGGAGTGTGGAGGTCTGGAATACGTCGGAAGGTCTTCGGGTCGTCAACGAAGTTCCCCTCGAGGAGTACGTTCGGGGGGTGATGAAGGTCGAGGCCAACCCCGAGTGGCCCCTCGAGGTGCTTCGGGCCCAGGCGGTGGTGGCCCGGACCTATGCCCTGTACGAGCGCCTCGTGGATCCCGAGGCGCCGTATCACCTCCATGCCACGACCGTTTCTCAGCTCTACCGGGGGGTGAGCGGTGAGGACCCCCGATCGGACCTGGCGGTTCAGGCAACCCGGGGAGAGGTGCTGACCTACCGGGGACAGGTGATCCCAGCCTTCTACCACGCCGACTCAGGGGGGCAGACCGAGGATGCAGTAGAGGTCTGGGAGAAAAAGTATCCGTTCATCGTCGGCACACAAGATCCTTTTTCGACTGGCGCCCCCACGCATCAGTGGGAGGTGGCGATCCCGCGCTCCGAGATCCGGCAGGCCCTCGTCGAGCAGCTCGGCTGGCGGTTGGGCGAGATCCGTCGCATCGAGACGGCCCGACGGACCCGGTCCGGCCGGGTCAGTCGGCTCCGGATCTGGGATGACGCGGGCGTGCTCGACATCGAAGGAAAGCGGTTTCGCCAGATCCTGGGGCCGGACCGGATCCGCAGTACGCGGTTCACCATTTACCCCAACGGGGGCGAAATGATCTTTGTCGGTCAGGGGTGGGGGCACGGGGTGGGGTTGAGCCAGTGGGGGGCCAAGGCGATGGCGGATCTCGCCTACAGCTACCCAGACATCCTGAAGCATTATTTCCCGCTGACAGAGCTCCGGCGCCTTCCCTGATGGGTAGTTCACGGTTCATGGTTCAGAGTTCGTGCAAAATTCCATCCGTGGAGGACCATCAAACCTGAGTGTTAATGGTGGACTGTGACCGTGATCCGTCACCAGCTCTCACCATGAACCCTGAACCATGACCTATGAACATTCGTGAATTCGACTATCATCTGCCGGACGGGCTGATCGCCCAGTATCCCATCCCGGAGCGGGATGCGTCTCGCCTACTGGTGGTCCGGCGCGGAGATGGGGCGATACTGCACCGGCAATTTCGCGAGCTGAGCCTGTGGCTGCTGCCGGGGGACCTGCTCGTCCTCAA
This sequence comes from Candidatus Methylomirabilota bacterium, assembly GCA_023249165.1. GTDB lineage: Bacteria > Methylomirabilota > Methylomirabilia > Methylomirabilales > CSP1-5 > CSP1-5. The sequence continues at coordinate 6,232 of JAHFDE010000078.1, forward strand.
CGATGCCAAAGTGATTCCGGCCCGGCTCTACGGGCGGCGAACAGGGGGAGGAAAGGCCGAGGTCTTGCTCGTCGAGGAGGAGTCTCCGAATCGGTGGTGGGCGCTGGTGAGGCCAGGCAAGTCGCTCCCCGTCGGCCGACGGCTGAGCTTTGGGGCGGACGTGGGCGCCCTCGTGATCGATCGGCGCGAAGGGGGACGCCGTCTCTTGCAGTTTGACGGGACAGCGGACATCCGCGCACAGCTCCCCCGCATGGGAGTGATGCCGCTCCCCCCCTACGTGAAGCGCACCCGGAACATCGACGGGCGCACCCACGAGGACGTCCTCGATGCCGAGCGCTACCAGACGGTCTTTGCGATGGCGGAGGGTTCCATCGCGGCCCCCACCGCCGGGCTGCACTTTACCCGGGCCCTGCTCACCCAGCTGGAACAGCACGGGCTCGAGATCGCCTTCCTCACCCTCCATGTGGGGGAGGGCACCTTCACGCCGGTGACGGTTGAGCGGGTCGAGGAGCACCGGATGGCTGCAGAGCGATACACGATTCCTGAGCCGACCGCGGCCGCCATCAAGCGCGCGAAGAACAAAGCCCGGCGGGTGCTGGCGGTCGGGAGCACGACGACCAGGGCTCTCGAGGATGCCGCGCTCGACGGGGGAGGGGTGCGGGCCGGCGAGGGAATGGCCTCCCTCTTCATCACCCCGGGCCACCACTTTCGGGTGGTGGACGCGCTCCTGACGAACTTTCACTTGCCCCGCTCGACCCTGCTGATCCTGGCCAGTGCCTTCGCCGGCCGGGATCTCATTGGGAAGGGCTACGAAGAAGCAATACAGCAGCGCTACCGATTCTACAGCTACGGTGACGCGATGTTGATCGTGTGAGGGGATGATGCTCTGTCAGTTCTGTGGGACGCGTCTCGACGAGGGGCAACTGACCTGTCCCAACTGCGGCCATGTGACGAAGCCGGGGCGCGAGGGGGAGCGTGTGAAGGAAAAGGAGATGGATGCGGCCCGCGGTGCCGCTCCACCCCGGGAGTTGGACACCCTCGAAGCGGAAGGGGCTGCCGGGCCGGAGGGGGGAGTAAGGTCAGAGGAGAAGGCAGATCGACCGATGGCGGTCCAGACCGGCCCTGAGGCACCCCTTCAGGTCTTCGCGCTGGACCCGGCAGGGCTCCGAAGGCTGTTGGGGCGGCAGCCAGAGCTCCTGGAACCCGGACTCAGCGTCTTCACCGATGAAAAGGGAAGGCCAGTCGGCGCGGGCTATTCCACTCCGGTCGGCGACATAGATCTATTGGCCCGGGATAAGAGGGGGACCTTCGTGGTGGTCAGGGTGGCTGACCGGGAGGGAGGAGAGGACCTCGTGGCCGAGACCCTCCAGCGGATTGGCTGGGTCCGGAAGCACTTGGGAAAGGGAAAGCAAAAGGCTCGGGGGATCGTCTTGGTCGAGCAAGCCCCCGAGAACCTGAGCTACACCGCGGCTGGCGTGGCGGGGACGATCACCTTCAAAACCTACCGGATCGCCGTGACGTTCGAGGATGTGGAGATCGAATGACCTTTGAGCTGCTTGCGGTCGATCCGTCCGGGGGCCGGCGCGGTCGACTCCACACCCTCCACGGGACGGTAGAAACCCCAGCCTTCATGCCGTGCGCCTCTTCGGGGGCGGTGAAGGCCCTCTCGCCTCAGGAGGTCCGGCGGGCAGGGGTGGAGCTTATCCTCTGCAATACATACCATCTCTACCTCCGGCCCGGTCACGACGTTATCCAAGAGCTCGGGGGACTTCGTGCCTTTACCGGATGGGATGGCCCGATCCTCACCGACAGCGGGGGATTTCAGGTCTTCAGCATGGCTCCGCTCCGGAAGATCACGGAGGACGGAGTCCTCTTCCAGTCGCACGTGGACGGATCGCGCCACTTCCTCTCCCCGGAACAGACGATCGCCATTCAGCAGGCGCTTCAGGCCGATATCATTATGCCACTCGACGAGTGCCCCCCCTACCCCATATCCCATGCGCAGGCTGCCGATGCCCTGGACCGGACCCTGAGATGGGCCGAGCGCTCGAGAGATGTTCATAAGGGAACCGAACAGATGCTCTTCGGGATTGTCCAGGGGGGCGTCTTTCCCGATCTCAGAGAACGAGGGGTCCGAGAGCTCACCCGACTTGGATTCGGCGGGTATGCCGTGGGCGGTCTCAGTGTGGGAGAGAGCAAGGCCGAGATGGAGACAGTGCTCAGGGCCGCGCTCCCCCTGCTCCCCGCCGATCGGCCCCGGTACCTCATGGGGGTCGGCACCCCTGGGGATCTCCTCTTGGCCATTGCCCTCGGCGTCGACCTCTTTGATTGTGTGATGCCGACGCGTCACGGGCGGACCGGGACTCTCTTTACCAGCACGGGGCGGCTCAACATCAAGGGGGCCAGGTATGCCCGGGACCCTTCACCGGTGGATCCGTCGTGTCGGTGTGAGACCTGTCGGCATTACTCCCGGGCCTATCTTCGCCACCTCTTTGTTTCGGGCGAGATCCTGGGTCTCCGTCTCAACACGCTGCACAACCTCCACTATTACGGACATCTCATGCAGGAGGCCCGCCGGGCCATTGAGCAGGGGTGCTACGGGCATTTCCAGGCGGAGGTCCTGACCCGGCTCTCGGGCGCGGAATCGTCCGCATAATCCAGATCCACTGAGGAGGAGAAGAGACCGATGATCGACATGGCCTACGCGATGGCAGAGGTGCCGGGGGGCGGGGGGGGCGCGGGATTCTTCCAGGCGATGTTCCCACTCCTGCTCATCTTCATCATCTTCTACTTCATCCTGATCCGCCCGCAGCAGAAGAAGCAGCGGGGACACCGGGAGATGTTGGATGCCCTCAAGACCGGCGACCAGATCGTGACCGTCGGCGGGATTTACGGGACCATCATTGACATCGGTGAGACCAAGGTGAAGATCAAGATCGCCGAGAATGTCAAGGTCGACGTGGCCCGCAGCTCCATCGCCTCTCGGCTCGGCTGGGAGGGGGAAAAGGGGGGCAAAGAAGGATCCTGACCCTATCTGAAGATTCTGCCACCCCCACCTGCGCTTTGGCCAACGGGTCCTGTCGTCGGCCACCCCATCCGTCCTCGGAGACTTCACGCACCATTCCATCAAGAAATAAAGAGCGGTGGCGAAATTCTCCTCCGGGCGGATGGGCGCCCGGCCTCCGCCACCCGTTGGCCTCCCCTCGCCCTCCCGAAGGCACCCGGTCTTGCTTTCTGAGGCAGCACCCTGCAGGTCCCGAGCGACATTGCCGGGAGCGGCGGGGCCCCTCGGCGAGCGACGGCCTGGGAAACCGAGGCGCGATCCGTGGCCTTCCGGTTTGCAGGGATCGTGAACACGGAGGGACCCAGGCCGTAAGCCGCCGAACAGGGTCGCCGCGGGAGGCCCGGAGCGAGGGGCCGAAGGTGCTGCTCGGAACAGGGTTGACTGGGGCTGTGAACGGTAGGCTAGTAGACGGGCGTGCACCAGTGCTGGTATTTCTCGTGCTCGGCCTTGACGACCTGAAAGTAGAGCTGCTGGATCTTGGCCGTGAGGGGACCGATCT
>JAHFDE010000079.1 GCA_023249165.1 Candidatus Methylomirabilota bacterium
GACGCGGAATTATTACTTAAAGTTCGTCATCTGCGATCCTGCTATCGATCTTCCTGAGGCCCAGGAATTCGTCGAGAGCCGGGGCCTGCCCAGCAGTAAGGTGATCCTGCAGCCCGACGGCTTGGCAGCCGACTATGAGGCCATCCTTCGCCGTCTGGCTGAGTTCGTCCGCGATGGCGGCTACCCCTATCGCGTCCTGCCCCAGCTCCACCGGCTCCTCTGGGGTCTCCGCCGCGGTGTCTGATCGGTTCATGGTTCAGAGTTGATGGTTCACCGTGGAACTCACCTAAATCCGAGTCTAAAGGTCTCCCGGGATAGGCCTTCGCAGGTCGTGCGTGCAGGAGGGATCATATGCGCAGGGCGATCTTGGTGGGCGCGGGGTTGCTGTTGCCCGCGCTCATCGCACAGGGGGCAGCTATGGAGGTGAGGAGTCACGCTTTCAAGCCGGGGGGCATGATTCCGGCCAAGTACACCTGTGACGGAGCGGACATCTCGCCGCCACTCACTTGGCCAGATCCGCCAGCCGGGACGAAGAGCTTTGCCCTCATCATGGATGACCCCGATGCGCCGGTGGGCACCTGGGTCCATTGGGTCATCTGGAATATTCCGGCGACCGCCCGCGGCCTGGAAGAGAACGTCCCCAAGACGGCGTCGCTCCCGAACGGCGCAAGGCAGGGAACCAACGACTTCAAACGGATCGGCTACGGCGGACCGTGTCCCCCCTCTGGGACCCACCGGTATTTCTTCAAGCTCTATGCCCTCGGTTCAACGCTTAGCCTGTCGCCCGAGATCACCAAGAGCGTCCTCGAGGATACGATGCGGCGCCACATCCTCGCCCAGTCCGAGCTGATCGGCAAATACACCCGCTGATCGGGAGAGAATCGCTCATACATCCAGTGGTACATCTGAACCTCGGACCAGCAAGGGGATAGGGTTACTTGCGGTAAGCCTCGCGGCGGTGGGCAATGCGGAGAACCAGGAAGCCCTCATCCATTCGGACGTAGATGACCCGATAGTCGCCGATCCGCAAGCGCCAGAGTCCTTGAAACTCACCCCGAAGCGGCTCCCCTCCTTTTCCCTCGGCGCCAAGTTCCTGCTCAACCCGTTCAAGGATTCGCGCGGCTTCTTTTTTGTCAATCCGTCGCAGGTCTTTGGCAACGGAAGCCTTGTACTCGACCTTATATGCCAAGCCGCTTCCTCAGATCGGGGCCAGAGATGACGGCATCATCCTTGTCGCGAAGCCGCTCCAGAGCAATCTGGTAATCCGCATACTCGGCCAGATAGGATTCCAGCGCCTTGCGGATCAGAAAGGTCTTCGGCCGCTCGGTGGTCTTTGCGAGATCTTCCAGGGCCCTTGCAATCTTTTCCGGAAGCCTGACTGAAATCGAGACCGACATCGCTACCTCCTCATCTTGTATTACATGTATATCAAATGATGCTACGTATGTCAAGCAAAACGCGGGGTGCGGGGCGGAGCTACCTGTGCGAGATGATAACCTGGTGCGGGGAGGGCGGCAGGGCATGCAGTTCGTTGTGGGCGAAGCCGGCGTTGCGAAACATCCGGTCGAGTTCCGGAAAGGTGTACGCGTCCCCGCTCGGCGTCGAACAGAGCATCACCAGGCTGAAAGCCGCCGCATCGGGTGGTGAGATGCGGTCTTCGTCAGGGATGAAATCCAGCGTTACCGCGCGCCCGCCATCGGCCAGCGCCGCGTGGACCTTCTTGAGCACCCGTTCGCACGCCGCCCGATCGAAGTGGTGCAGGAAGTTCGTGAGCAACACCAGGTCATAGCCGCTGCCGTACTCCACGGCAAAGGCGCTGCCCGGAATCGTGCGGTAGCGACTGCTCACGCCGGCCGCCCGTGCGTTCTCTTGCGCCACCTCCAGCACATTCGGCCAGTCCAGGGCGACGACCTGGACATGCGGATACCGCTCTGCGAAGGTGATACCAAAGATCCCGTGTCCGGCGGCGATATCGAGCACCTTGAGCCTGCGCGCCGGGTCGACTTTCACGAGGCTGACGAGCGCCTGTGCGGGGATCTTCATGAGGGGCATCATCGCGCGGGCGAACTCCACCCAGATCGGATGCTCGGGTGCGAGGGTGCCCTCTTCGGAGACCACCGTGCCTCCCCGGCGCACCGCCGCCGCGACATCTTGAAATGCCTCGGTGAGCAGGGACGACAGTAGGAATCGTACCGTGCCACCCAGGTAGCCTGGTGAGTGCCGATCCAAGAACATCGCCGACTCCGGCGTGAGGCCATACCGGCCATCCTGCTTCGTGAGGAAGCCGAGAATTGTCAGATAGTCGCACAGGATGCGCATACCGCGCGGTGATGCGCCGCATCGTTCGGCCAGCCTCTCTGCCGTTTCCCTTCCGTCGCCGATCGCGGAGAAGAGGTCCAGGTCCAGCGCGCCTTTGAGCGCTGCGGTCCGCTGGTAGGCGCGGACGGTATCGAGAAAAAGCTCAGGTGAAGGCGGACTTGCTTTGGGCATCAGTGCATCCTCGCGTCTCGGACGAGCATTATACGCGCTCCGAGCCTGTCAACAAGAGCAAAAAGCACCGGGGGGTCTGCCCCGGCCGTCCTCCTGTCACCTTGTGACACGGAAGGGTTCGGAGAGCGTCATCAATTCTCGGAGCTTCGTCAGGTCGTCACGGGTCAGTTGGTCGGACGCCGCGATCCGCGCATAGGTCCCTTGCCGATCGTCCACCATCAGCTCACTCACCTGTCGCACCACGCCCTGCGCCTTGCTGATCCTGGCATCGACCAATCCGCCGATGAGGGGCGAAAAGATTTGGAGGAACAGCGCGAGAAGGGGGTTTTCGATCTTGCCGTAGATCGTGAGCTGCGTGGCGACCCACAGCTGCCCCTGATCGGCGGTCCGGTATTGGAACTCGTGGACCACGAGCGCCTTGCCTCGCACGGTGAGCAACCCCCCCTTTGCGATCCCTTCCGCGAAGTAGACCCGATGCGCACCATCCCGGTAGAGGATTTCCAGCTCGCCATCAAGACCTTCGGGGTCACTGGCGTGGAAACGGTCCTTGCCTGTCCCGGTGACGGTGTACGTGCCGATCTTGAGGATCCGGGCGAGGGCCGCCCCCACATCCGGGCGGTCCAGGAGGAACTGGTGGAGGGGGGGATTCAGGATCGGGTGGTCAAGCCGCGGTGACCGCCTGAGGGTGTAATCGTTCAGCAAGGCCTCGACTTTTTCCCTCGCCCCTTCTCCGAACTCCTCGAGCGGGAGGGGGAATCGTTCGGCCGCGCTGGCAGGTGGCGGGGCGGTAGCGACGATCAGCAGGCTCAGGACGATGCTCGCCGGACGCGGCACAGGAGCTCCCCTCACCGGAGCAGGATCAGGCTGAGATCCGGCACGTAGGTGATGATCATCAGGGCGATGAGATAGATGACGAGGAAGGGAACCGACGCCCGGTACAGGGTGATGATCGGCTTGTTGAACCGCAGGCTGCTCAGGAAGAGGTTCACCCCGATGGGCGGGGTGGAATAACCGATCTCCAGGTTGGCGAGGAAGATGATGCCGAGATGGATCGGGTCCACGTCGAACACCTTGGCCACCGGCAGGATCAACGGGACGAAGACGATGGTGGCGGAGAGGATGTCCATCAGGCAGCCGACGACGAGGAGGAAGAGGTTCAACAGGATCAGAAAGACGGCACGGCTGGTGATCGCCTGCTCGAAGATGCCGAGCAGGCGCATCGGTACCTGCTGATCGATCAGAAAACTGGTGAGCCCCAGGGCCGTCCCCAGGATGATGAGGATCCCGCCGACGAGCACCGTGCTCTCCACCATGATGCGGGGGACGTCGCGGGTCAGGCTGAGGTCCCGGTAGATGAAAACCTCCACGACGAGGACGTAGGCGGCGGCGATGGCGGCGACCTCTCCGGCCGTGAAGAAGCCGCCATAGATGCCGATGAGGATCAGGGGGAGAAGGAGGATCTCCCATTTGGCCTCCCACAGGGTGCCCCAGGCCATGCGCGGGTCCCAGGGCCGATGGGGCAGTCGGGCGCGCAGCCCGACGATCGAGGCGTAGAGCGCCAAGAGCAACATGAGCAACAGTCCGGGGAGGATTCCCGCGATGAAGAGGTGGTCGATGCGGGCCTGCGCCACGAGCCCGTACACGATGAGCGGCAGGCTCGGGGGAAAGAGGATGCCGAGGCTCCCGGAGGTGGTGACGAGCCCCAGGGCGAAGCGCTCGGAGTAGTGATCGCTCCGCAGCATCGGGTAGAGTAAACCCCCCAGCGCGAGGATCGTGATGCCCGAGCCCCCACTCAGCGCGGTAAAGAGGGCTGAGGCGGTCAGGGCGACGATGGCGAGTCCGCCCGGAAGCCACCCGAACCAGGCCTGGCTCAGCGCCACCAGCCGGGTGGCGCTCCGGCTCTCGGCCAGGAGCGAGCCGGCAAAGGCGAAGAGGGGCAGGGCGATGAGGGCGGGGGAGCTCACGAGGCGGTACATCTCGAGCATGACGGCGGTGAGGGAGATACCGGCCGCCGCGAAGAGGGCCAGGGCCATCCCTCCGAGACCGACAAAGAGCGGCGTGCCCAGGAGGATCGTGAATGCGCCGAGACCCGCGATGATCCAGATCACCAGTCTGCTCCTGCGCCTCCCGTCCCCCCCGCCGGCTCGCTCGGGAGGATCGTCTGGAGCCCGAAGCGGAAGGCGACAATGGCGAAACCAACGGGGAGGACGAGCTGGAGCATCCAGGTGGGGACGGGGCCGAACACCATTGACCCTGTGGCCTGCTCCTGCCGAACCAGGTCCACCGCCGCCACTCCGAGGAGGGTGGAGACGGCCGCCGCGAAGAGCAGGACGCCTCGGGCCACGAGCCGTTGATGTCGTGCAGGCAGGAAGCGTGGGAGGGCCTCGATCCGGATGTGCCGGTTCATCCGCGTCGCGAGGGAGGCCCCCATGATCCCGAGCCACAACACCAGGTGCCTCAGGAGGATGTCGACCCAGGGCAGGCCGGAGTCCCAGACGTTCCGGAGCAGGACCTGAAGGAAGGCGAGCAGGAGCATGGCGGTGAGGACGATGACGATCAGGACCTGTTCTGCTTTTGCGAGCAACGCGTCAAGCCGCCGGAGGCCCCTCACGGCCGGCGCCCCCGGTGCTGCTGGAGGAGCGAGAGGACCTCGTCGAGGAGCGCGCGTGGGTAGAGCTTCCCCACCTCTCGCTCCCAGAGCTGGCGACTGAGTTCCGTCAGGCGGCTCTGTTCCGCCTGGTCGAGGCTCACGGTCTGGAGGCCGGATCGCTTGAGGACCTGGAGCGCCTCCTGATTTTCCTGGCGGGTCTTCAGCACCACCTGTTGCGCATGTTTCCGGGCCGTCTCCCTGAGGACGGCATGGAGATCGGGGGGGATCGTCTCCCAGCGGGAGCGCGAGACGAGCATTCCGCCGATCGCATAGGTCAGCTCCGGCGTGGACATGTGGGATACTTGGTTGAACCACTGGAGCGCGATGGCAGCCGCCGGCGGGGCGTAGAAGGCGTTGATGAGACCGGTCTGGAGGGAGGGCAGGACCTCGGGCAGGGCGAGGGGTACGGGCGCGACCTGATAGCGCTCGAAGAGGGCGGCAGCCAGCGGGTCCCCCTGCCAGGCCCAGATCTTGACCCCTTCCAGGTCTTCGCGGCGCCGGATCGGCTTCTTGGAAAAGATGTGGACGGCGCCGGCTTCGGCGAGGGCCAAGAGGACGAACCCTCGCTCCTCGAAGGCGCGGGCGAATTGCGCTTCGAGCCGTCCCGTGACGAACTCGATCTCGCCGGTGTCCCGGAAGAGGAGGGGGAGTTCGAGGACCCGGATCGACGGGACCACGGACCCCAGCCCGACACCCGAGAAGGCGCCGGCGTGTAGCTGTCCCACCCGGATCTTGCGGAGCACGTCGATCTCGTCCCCGAGGACGCCGCCGGGATAGAAGAGGAAACGGACGCGGCCGTTGCTTCGCTTTTGCACCTCCGCATCCATCTCCCGGAGGAGCCGCATCCAGGTCGAGCCTTCGGGCGCCAGCGTCGCAAACTTGATCGGGATGGGGTCGGGGGCCGCTGCCGCGCGGGGGCTGAGGAGCAGGAGCACCAACAGGACAGCCGCCATTCGCCGACCCATCCTCGATGACCGACGACCGTTGTCCGATGACCGGAAAAAACCGATGACCGACGACAGACGACCGACGACAGCAAACACGGTCCCGATTCCTTCGGTCGTCGGTGATCGGTTTTCGATAGGCAGGTGATCGGTGATCGAATCAGAGGAACAGCTCATCGATCCTCTCCAAGAACAGCCGCGCGCGGGCCTTGGCCACCTGGTTGAGCAGCCGATAATCGGGGGAGAGATCTTCCGGAGCGTCGAGGATCAGCCGGAGCTGGGTCTCAAAGAGTGTCCGATCCTGGACCTGGATCGCATACGGATCCGCGAGGAACAGGTGCCCCACGAGGATGGTTGGTCCCGCCAGCTGCAGGGCCCGGTCGAGATGCAACCTGGCGCGCTCCGGGTTCCCGCCGAGCGCCCGCGATCTCGACGCGTAGTAGGCGCCGAAGAAGAGGTGGGCCCCGGCGAAGAAGTACCCCTCGTCAAGCTCCAAGACCCGGTCCATCATCGCGAGGACGCGGGGGAGATCCGCGAGCATCTCCGGCCGGTCGAGGCTCCAGTGGATGGATCCGGCCCATCCGTAGGCCGTCCAGAAGAGGGCGGGGACGTCTTCTCTTCGGAGCAGCGCAAGGTTGGCGCGAAGCGAGGGCAGATCCGCGTTCAAGGAGGCCGCGAGGGCCTCGTGTTGAAGCGTGAGGAGGCGGAGGCCGTAGTCGCGGCCCCTGAGGTACAGCCGGCGGGCGCGCCCCCGATCCACCTCGGTCAGATGCGGATCGCGGTGGTGCCGCGCGATCTTATCCTCGACGAAGGCGAAGGTGTAGGTACTGAAGCCCTGGGAGGCCTGGAGCAGCAGGTCCGGGTTGTTGGGGGAGGCCTCGAGGAAGATCTCCAGGAGCTTGAGGTTCGAGGCCAGGGCCTGTTCCGCGATGGGGAGGTCCCCCTCGCGGTAAAAGGCGGCCATGCCGTCGCGAAAGATCTCCGTCGCGGAGGCCACGGTGACCTGTTTCAGGACCGGGCCGCAGCCTGACGCGAGGATGCTCATGATGGCGACTGTGACGAGGGACCGCAGACTTGGCACCTCCGCTCGTGAGCGCGCGAAAATCGTGCCACGATACCATAATTTTCACTTCACGGCGATGGCGATGTCGGTGATGATCTTCCATATCTTCGATGATCTCTGGAGCACGGTGTCCTCCCTTTACCGGTCGCGCCCGATCTCGAGCTCGAGCGTCTTCTTGCGGGCCTCGTCGTCTCGTCTCCGCTTCAGGGCCTCTTCGAGTCTCTGATTCTCCTCCTCGATCCGCTTGAGTTCAAGACCCAGATCCTTATTTTCCTGCTGCACCTCGAGCTGCAGCGATTCCGCTCGGCCGTACCGCACCCGCACCGAGGCCGACTCCTTCGTCCCGTCGGTGGCTAGGACCATCACCGCGATCTGGTTGACGCCGGACGCGAGGGGGACGGTTGCCTGAAATCGGCCATCGGGACCCACCGTGAGATCGCTGGCCGGCTGGCCGGTCGTCGTATTGGTGACGAGGACCATATCCAAGTCGGCGAAGGAGGTCCGGGGTAACACCTCGATGATGTCCCCGGGTTTCTTGAGGGGCGTAAAGGTCCCTCCGGTCACCCGGGCGATCTGGGTGCAGGCATAGGGGGCCGAGAGGGCCTCCATCCCCAGGGCGAAAGTGTGGATGGTGATCGCGGCCTTTGCCGCCAGGCCTGCCGCGCGGACGGCGACCTCGATGTCCCCTGGGTCCATGCTGTTGACGTGGCCGAAGGGGAGCGTAGGAATGCCGTCGGTGAGGAGAAAGGCCACTTTGCGGCTCTCCGGTCGGGGGCGGCTGATGGCCCCCTCGAGTCCGGCCAGCTCCCGCACGGCCAGGCGAACGCCGGCCGCCATGTCGGTCCCCCCGCTCGGACCCCGTTCAAGGATCCGGCGGAGCGCCATCCGGACCTCGGGGTAGTTCGTCGTCAGGGGCTGTTCCAGGATGGCTGCGGCCTGATTGGGGATCGCCTGGCCCGTCATGAAATTGAACTCACCGGCGAAGGTGACGACTCCCACCAGGGTGTTCCCGGGGTCCAGTCGTGCGAGGAGTCGCTCCGCGGCCGCCACCTCCGCCGCCAGGATGCTGACGTCGTGGGGGAGGGCTGCGGTGGGCTGCACGCCGGCGGGGGCCCGGGTGCTTCCCGAGGTGTCCAGGATCAGCATCAGGTCGAAGTGGCCGGGTTTGTACTCCCGGAAGGCGCGCGCCTGTCCTCGCACCATCACCTGGCTCGGTCCCGAGATCGTGGCTCCGTCCTGGGGAGCCTCGATCCCGATCTCGACCCGCGTGCCGTTCTCGATGGCCGAGGCGGTGGCGACGCTCGAGAAGACGCAGGAAGACAAGAGGAAGGCCATGCCGTACCGACTCATGGCGCCTCCTGAGGGAGGAGCATGGGGGATGCAGAGAGCTGGCGCGTGAGAGCAGCGACCTCCGGCAGGTCAAAGAACTCCCGCCGGATCAGACGGCCCTGCTGGTAATATGAGATGATGTCGATGCGGCCGTCCCCATTGAGATCCTCCTCCTCTCGAAGGATCTCTCCGGTCTTTGGCTGGTAATAGGCAACGAGCGCGTAGGACCCCGCCTTCACCGGATTCCGGGAAACCTTGGTGACACGGCCTGAGCCATCGTACTCGGTCAGGCGATCCATCCGACCGTCGCCGTCGGTATCCTCTTCCTTCCGGGGCGGCTGGCCGCCGGCATATGTGATGAGCGCTCGGGGCAGATCCAGGCCGGGACTGTAGTGTTGCTCTTGTGTCACTTCGCCCTTGGCGTACAGGGTCACGCGGTCACGATGGCCATCGTGGTCGGTGTCGGCCTCGGTGCGGACGACGTCGCCTGAGCTGTCATAAAAGGCCCAGAAATCGACTTTCCCATCGCCGTTGGTATCGGATTCCTTTCGGACGGGGCGACCGTCCTCATAGAAGGTCCAGGTGTCCACCCGGCCGGTGAGCCGACTGTCCTCCTCTTGTCGGGTGAGCCTGCCGGTCCCGTTGTAGTATCGAAGGATGTCCGGCTTTCCGTCCCCATTGACATCCCGCTCCTTCCGGACGAGCCTCCCCCCCTCGGTGACCGGACGAAATCCCTCGGCATCGACCGTCGCGCGAGACTCGGGACCGGGGCTGGCTGCGACTGTGGTGGTCTCTGACGAGGGGGTATTGCCGCGGAGTGCTTCCTGAAGCTTCCGCTGCCGCTCCCGGGCGGCCGCGATCCACTCGTCGAGTTGCTGACGGGACTCCAGGGGCTTGCCGGGTCCCTCTCCGGCAGCCGTTACTGTGGGTGAGGGTCTGGCGGCTGGCGCCGGGGGGGCCGCGGTTGAGGTGGCCGGAGAAGCGACGTGGTCCGTGACCAGGACGAGGCCCTCCCCGGATGCAGACGGAGCGGCGGTTGCAATCGTCGAAGGGACCTCGCGTGCTGGGGCCAGGTGATCCTCAACGAGGATGAGTCCGGAGCCCGCTCCACCTCCGTGCTGGGCGACTGTGTCCCGCTTGGTCTCTATCTGTCGCTCGAGTTCATTGTCGATCTTGGCCTGCCGGGTCATCTCTGACTGGGCACGTTTTTCCATCCGGTCTTTCTCGAAAAGGCCATAGATCAACCCCGCGACCGCGCCGGCCCCTAACCCAATCGGTCCCCCAATCGCCCCGATTGCAGCGCCCTTCA
>JAHFDE010000208.1 GCA_023249165.1 Candidatus Methylomirabilota bacterium
GGGGGTCACCCTCGTCCATCGAAAGGGGTATTTCACCCAGCACCTCGATCCCGGGGGGAACCAGTCCGAGAGCCCGGCCCTGTGGGCTCCGGAAGAGGTGCTGGAACCTGTACCGGCTCGCGTGACGCTCGACATCGAAGGCCGGCAGGTGCGCGTCGCCGCGTGGCGTTACGTCGTGCGTGGCGTATCCGGGCATACGGTAGCCGTGTACTTCCTCGACACCGCCCTGCCCGAAAACAGTGCCTGGGATCAGACGCTCACCGACTATCTCTATGGCGGGGACGACCACTACCGCCTCTGCCAGGCGGCGGTCCTGGGCTTGGGCGGTGTGGCGATGTTGCGCGCCCTCGGGGACGACACGGTCGGAGTCTACCACATGAACGAGGGCCACTCCGCCCTCCTCGCCCTCGCATTGCTCGAGCGGCAGACCGAGGGACGAGGCCTTCATGCCGCCACCGACGCGGACATGGAGGCTGTCCGTCGCAAGTGCGTCTTCACGACCCACACGCCCGTCCCCGCGGGCCACGACCAGTTCCCAGTCGACCTCGTCCGCCACGTCCTTGGGACGGAGCGAGCTGCCGCCCTGGAGCAAATGCACTGTTACACGGACGGAACCCTCAACATGACGTACCTCGCCCTCCGCTTCGCCAACTATACCAACGGCGTGGCCATGCGACATGGCGAGGTCTCTACTGATATGTTTCCCCACTACCCCATCAACGCCATCACCAATGGCGTGCACGCCGTCACTTGGACGGCGCCGCCTTTTCGCACCCTCTACGACCGGCGCATACCGGAGTGGCGATATGATAACCACTACCTCCGCTACGCGGTCGGCATCCCTCTGCACGAGATCCAGCAGGCCCATGCCGAGGCCAAACGGGAACTCCTGGACGAGGTCGAAAAGCGAACCGGTGTCCGCCTCAATCAGGCGGCCATGACCCTCGGCTTCGCGCGGCGGGCCACCCCGTACAAACGGGCAGACCTGTTGTTCTACGACCTGGACCGCCTTCGGGGGATTGCGCGTCGGGTCGGCCCGTTGCAGATCATCTATGCAGGCAAGGCCCATCCCTGGGACGAAGGGGGGAAGGTGATCATTCGGCGCATTTTTGAGGCGGCGGCCGCCCTCGGTGACGCTGTGCGCGTGCTGTATCTGGAGAACTACGATATGGCCCTGGCCCGGCAGCTCTGCGCCGGTGTGGACCTCTGGATAAACACCCCGCAGAGGCCGCTCGAGGCCTCGGGCACCAGCGGCATGAAGGCGGCCCTGAACGGGGTGCCGAGTCTGAGTGTGTTGGACGGGTGGTGGATCGAAGGCCACGTGGAGGGCATAACCGGGTGGTCCATAGGGGATGGGCAAGAACCCCCGGATGATCCCTTCGGCGAGGTGACCTTGCTGTACGCCAAGCTCGAGCACGTCATTCTCCCGCTCTTTTACGGGCGGCCCACTGCCTTTGCCGAGGTCCAGCGCTCGGCTATCGCTCTGAACGGCTCGTTTTTCAACACCCAACGGATGCTGACCCAGTATCTGAGAAACGCCTACTTTCCCACCAACGGATAACGACCGGCCAGATGACGCACCCACTACTCTTCTGTGGGGCCCGAATCCAGCCCGTATCGCTTGGCCATCCGGTAGAGCAGCAAAAAAGCAAAAGGGAAGGAATGTAATTTAGCTCGCAGGAGGCGCTGACATGAGAGAGTGGCTGGTTTCAATTTCCTTTGTGGTTGCAGCAATCGTCCCGGCTTTATCCAGCGCTGCCGAGCCGCTGGGTTGCTCCGAGCCGATCCCAGAGCTTTTCCGACGAGTCTCGCCATCGGTGGTCTTCATTTCGGCGGTAGCCATCAACCCTTTCAAGCTGACCGATCCGGTGGGCACGGTCGCTGGCTCGGGCGTGATCATCAGCGCGGATGGTCTCGTCCTGACCACCTCCCACCTGGTCTTCGGGCGGCGGGCCATCACCGTGGCCCTGGATGACGGCCGTGTGAGCCAGGCCAGGCTTCTTGGCGCGGATCCGATCCTGGACCTCGCAATCCTCCGCATTTCGGTGCCCCCGGAGGGGCTTCCCAAGGCTACCCTGGGCGATTCGGACTCAATCCGTGTCGGTGAAGAGGTCGTGGCCATTGGGAATCCTTTTGGCCTCGAACAGACCCTGACTCGTGGTGTCGTTTCAGGCGTCAACCGAGTGTTGCCCGAGACCCGCATGAGCGAGACGCTTCCGCTGATCCAGACTGACGCGGCCATCAACCCGGGCAGCTCTGGTGGCCCGCTCTTGAATCGGTGCGGAGAGGTCATCGGGATCGCTACGTCGGTCTTGATCGACGCCCAGGACATCGGTTTTGCCGTCCCGATTAACGTCGCCAGACAGGTGCTGCCGCAGCTGGCGGAGCAGGGGCGTGTCGTCCGTCCCTGGCTAGGCGTGGGTGGCAAGAACATCG
Source organism: Candidatus Methylomirabilota bacterium (assembly GCA_023249165.1). Classification (GTDB taxonomy): domain Bacteria; phylum Methylomirabilota; class Methylomirabilia; order Methylomirabilales; family CSP1-5; genus CSP1-5. The sequence continues at coordinate 2,437 of JAHFDE010000208.1, forward strand.
GACGAGAACTGAGGACAATCCTCAGGGTACCCCTCGTTAACGGCTTTCTGGTTGAGACGATCGAACCGGGAAGCCCCGCCGAGCGGGCAGGGTTGCAGGAGGGTGATCTGCCAATCACGATCGGGGACGAGCAGTTCCTCCTCGGAGGCGACATCATCACCACTGCGAATGGACAGCCTGTGGATCAGCCAGAAAAATTTGCAAAGTTCGTTCGATCGCTGAAGGTTGGCGATACTGTTCGCTTGACCCTCTATCGCGATGGGGAGACGCGTCAGGTTGAGCTCCGTCTTCCCGAGAGACCCATCTTGCCGGGTGATCTGCCGTCCGATGGTCGGCGCCTGATATCGCCGCCTCTGGGGCATCGTGTCGGGCGGCGGCTTCACTATTAAGCCCAAAGGCAGAGGAGACACACTCGACGGCCGGCCGTTACTGGACTTTGACGGGAGTCAAGCCATCGGCGTGAGCGGCGCGCGCCTGACGCCGCTCCAGGAACGCTTTCAGGATGCGACCGCGCACATCGCCGACCCCGTGGGTGTGGACGGTGAAGATCCCGTGGATGATTAGCTGGTTCTCTT
>JAHFDE010000080.1 GCA_023249165.1 Candidatus Methylomirabilota bacterium
CGTACGTCAACAAGCAGAACGAGTGGGTGGGCTTCTCCATTGACCTGGTCGAGCAGCTCATCCTCCCCGCGGTCTCGCAGAAAGTGGGCAAGACCGTGAAACTCGAGAAGAAAGAATCCACGCCGGCCACGCGGATCCCGCTCCTCTCCTCCGGCGCCGTGGATCTCATCGCCGGGACCATGACCGACACCCGCCCCCGGCGTGACAGCGTGGACTTCAGCCTGACCTTCTTCGTCACCGGCGCCCAGTTCCTGGTAAAGAAGGGGAGCCCCATCAAGGGGATCCAGGACATCGCCGGCAAGCGCGTGGGGGCCCAGCAGGGCTCGACGAACGCGAGGATCATCCGCGAGCGGGTGCCCACCGCCCAGCTCCGCGAGTTCCCGGATCAGCCGTCCGGATTCCAGGCGCTGGCGCAGGGTCTGGTGGATACCTATACGAATGACGGGATCCAATTGGCCGGGCTCAGGGCCAAGGCCGCGAGCCCCGGGGACTGGGACATCGTCGGCGACTTCTACTCCTACGAGCCGTACGGGATGGCGATGCGGAAGGGGGACTCCGACTTCCGCGCCGTCGTGAACAACGGCCTGATGGAGGGGATTGACTCCGGCAAGTTCTTCGAGATCTACGAGAAGTGGTTCGGGCCAAATAGCGAGCTGCCATACCGCATGGACTCGGACATCAAGAGATTCATGATCTACCAGTCCGTGCCGAAGTAACGTGCAGTACCAGTTTGACTGGTCGGTCCTCTGGAGGGGCCAGTCCGCTCAGTGGCTCCTCCAGGGGATCCTGACCACGCTCGAGATCTCGGCGCTGGCCTGGCTTCTGGCCTCGGCCCTCGGCGTCCTGTCGGGGGCCCTCCGCACCGTCCCCCTCCGCCCGCTGCGCGTCCTGGCCACCTTCTACGTCGAGTTCTTCCGGAACGTGCCCCTGCTCGTCTGGATGTTCTTCTGGTACTTCGGCGTCCCTCCGCTCCTCCCTCGGCCGGTCCAGGACTGGCTCTTCAACCACGGGGCCGAGTTCTGGGCCGGCATGTTCGCCCTCGGGGTCTACCACGGGGCGCGCTTCTCCGAGGTGATCCGCTCGGGGATCCAGTCCATCCCCAAGACCCAGTTCGAGGCCGCCGCCTCCACAGGGCTCACGGTGGCCCAGGCGTACCGCCTCATTATCATCCCGATTGCGCTTCGGCTCATCGTCCCGCCGATGACGAATGAATCGCTGAACCTCCTCAAGAACTCGTCGCTGGCGCTGACCATCGGCGTGGCCGAGCTGACCTTCCAGACGCGCCAGATCGAGACCTACACCGCCAAGGCGATTGAGGCCCTCACCGCGGGGACCCTGATCTACCTGATCCTCTGCCTCGGCATCGCCTCGGTCATGGCCCGGGTGGAGCGGCGCTTCGCCATCCCGGGACTCATCGCCCGAGTCGGACGGGCGGAGCACTGAGCGTGGACTTCGGCGTTGTGGTGAGTAATTTCGGGTTTCTCATGGTCCAGGGGTTCCTGGGCTTCGGGAACTTCGTGGGCGGCACCCTCAGGTTGGCGATCCCCGCCATCGTCCTCGGGTTCATCCTGGGGATCTTCATCGGTCTCGGGCGGCTGGCCCGCGCCCCGTGGATCCGGATCCCGGCGACGGGCTACGTGGAGCTCTTCCGCGGCACGCCCCTCATCATGGTGATCTTCTGGTTCTGGTTTATTCTTCCGATCCTGCTGCGCGTTCCGCTCCCGGAGTACTGGGTGGCGCTCGCGGCCTTCGTCATCTTCGAGGCAGCCTACCTGGGGGAGATCGTCCGGGCGGGGATCCAGTCGGTGCCGAAAGGGCAGGTGGAGGCGGCGACGGCGACCGGGCTCACGGCCGCTCAGACCATGCGCCACGTCGTCCTGCCCCAGGCCCTCAAGAACATGATCCCGGCGCTGGTGACCCAGTTCATCGTGCTCCTCAAGGATACGTCGCTGGCATCCATCATCGGCTACGTGGACCTGACCAAGGCCGCCCAGATTGTGAACAACCGCGAGATCCGCCCCTTCGAGCTGTACCTCTTCATTGCCGTTGTGTACTGGATCTGCACCTACAGCATGTCCCGCTTCAGCCGCCGGCTGGAGCTCCGCCTGGGGTCACCAATGGGAGGCCCTGCCTAGTGCCGCGCCCGCCATCCCTGCCCAGCCCCCCCTCTGGCGTGGCATGAGAAATGCTTCTGGGTTCTTGGGATTCGCCGGCCGACCGGTAGCACCAATCGCGAGCCGGCGAGGGAAATAGATCCGGAGGAAGGCGGAAACTGGTTTGCATCCGGCCGGGGTCCCGCCACGGCACCAGCGCCTGCAGGCCCCGAGCGACATTGGCGGAAGCGGCGGGGCCCCCCGGCGGGCGACGGCCCGGGAAACCGAGGCGTGATCCGTGCCGGCCTTCCTTGCACGGATCGTGAACACGGCGGGACCCGGGCCGTAAGCCACCGAAGAGGGTCGCCGCGAGAGCCCCGGAGCGAGGGGCCGAGGGCGCTGGTGCAACAGAATCAGCACCCCGTGAGATTTTCCGCCGACGCAGGATGCCTTCCCGAGCCGGTGAGTCGGCCGAACGTCCCCCACATGAAAGGGCACTGGCGGTCAATGAAGATCTGGACGATCCTCATCGGACTTTTCCTCTCTCTGCTGGTCACCGACTGGGTCCCGGTTACCCAGGCCAATCCCCCAGCCCTGCGGGTCGTCGTCGTCAGCATCGACGGGGCCAGGCCCGACGGAATCCTTCAGGCCGTGACCCCGACCATCACCCGCCTCTGGAAAGAGGGGTCCTACTCCTTCCGCGCCCAGACCATCTCCCCCAGCACCACGCTTCCCGCCACCACTTCCATGCTGACCGGAATCTCTCCTGACCGCCACGGCGAGCGAGACAATAACTGGTGGCCCGGAGAGGCGACAGTAACCGCCGAGACGGTCTTCAGCCTGGCCAAGTCCCAGGGGCTCAAGACCGCCATGGTGGTGACGAAGGAGAAGTTCGGCTTCCTCGCCCGCCCCGGGAGTCTGGATCACTTTGAGGTGGTTCCCCATCTTGCGCCAGACGTGGTCCTTCGGGCCCTCGCGTACCTAAAATCTGAAAAGCCCCACCTCCTCTTCATTCATTTTGCTGACGCCGACATAACCGGACATCTTCACGGCTGGATGAGCCCGGAGTATCTCATCGCGCTGCAGACCGTCGATGAGGCGGTAGAGATCTTGCTCCGGATGATGGAGGAGACGAAGCTTGTCCGCGAGACCCTGCTCATTATCACCGCCGATCACGGAGGCCATGACTTCACCCACGGCACGACGCTTCCCGAAGATATGACCATCCCCTGGATTGCCGTTGGGCCCGGCGTTCGCGAGGGCTACGAGATTCCCGATCAGGTCGTGATCTACGACACCGCCGCCACCGTCCTCCTTTTCCTGGGGACCCCCATCCCGGCCCATTGGGACGGCCGCCCCCTCCGCTCCATCTTCCGTCCATGAGGGTATTTCAACCTTCACCTCCATGAGGCCGCACGTGGCCCTCCGCGAGCAACAGCACCTGCAGGCCCCGAGCGACATTGGCGGAAGTCCGAAAGCCCCCTCGCCGCTCTACCCCAGTGCTTTCCCCCATCCCCTGGGTCGCCGGTCATCGGTCGTCGGTGGTCGGTCATCGGACACAGGCTGGCCGACGCAGGATGCTTCCCGACCCGGTGAGGCTGCCGACGCAATCTCCGTGCGGATTTGACGGCAATGGGCGCGCATGCTATAAGGGATGGGCTTTCATGGAGGGGCGGATGGCGCACAAGATCGTTATCAAGGCAGGGGATCTCACCGCTGAGGCGGTCCTCAACAACAGCCCCACCGCCAAGGCGGTCTGGGGGGCCCTGCCGATCACCGGCAAGGCCAACACCTGGGGAGACGAGATCTACTTCGCGACTCCGGTCAAGCGTGAACTGGAGCCGGCCGCGAGAGAGATCGTGGAAATGGGGGACCTGGGCTATTGGCCCCCCGGCCGGGCCCTCTGCATCTTCTTCGGGCCCACCCCGGTGAGCACCGGCAGCGAGATCCGTTGCGCGAGCGCGGTCAACATCATCGGGCGCGTCCAGGGAGACCCGACGATCTTTAGGAAGGTCAAGGACGGCGCCCGCATCCAGATCAACCCCGCCTAACCCCCGCCCTCACCAAGCGAGCGACTGGAGACATTGAACCGGCTGGGTGTGCGATGAATATCGGGCCGAGAGAGGAGCGCAAGCGGCTTATCATGGGGGGTGCCACGCTGGCCATGTCCGTGGGGATCACCATCGGACTCATCTATTCTGGCGTCGATCGGTGGTGGAGGCTCGGCCTCTTCTTCCCGTTCTGGATGGCAGCCCTTGGCATCTTCCAGGCGCTCGAGCAGACCTGAGTGGCTCTGGCGGCGCGAGGTTCGCGAAATCTGGACACCGGAGAAGAGAAAATCCAAGACACCGCAGTGGTCAGGCAGCTTCGCCGCCAAGCGCGTCGGGTGCACATCGAGTCCATCCTGGCAGCCGCCTGGCTCACCGCGCTGTGCCTGATCCCTTACTAGGCGAACCTTCAGAGCCTTGGCCAATGAATGAATGGGCACCTCCTCCCCTCGCCGGTTCGGAATCGGCGGTCAACGGGTGGCACCAGACGGGTGCCCAGCCGCCCGGAGGCGTTAATTCTCCGAGGACAGCTGGGCTGTTGGGTGACAGGACCCGTTGACCGCGCTGAGGAGAAAATCGTTCCCTTTCCGAAAGGGATCGGCTAGAATACCGTCCTCCGCATCCCGAGGGAAGGGGCGACATCATGGATTCGCGATGGCAGCTCTCGCATAAGTCCGTCAAGCGGGCCTACGCCGCCGTCTCCCCTTTCTATGATCTCATCTTCGATCGCGTTTTCTATCCCGGGCGGGTCGAGGCCATCAAGCTCCTGGGCGTCGGCCCATACGACCAGATCCTGGAGGTCGGGATCGGCACCGGCCTGAACCTGCCCCTCTACCCGCGCCACCGCCGACTGGTGGGGATCGATCTCTCGGGGCACATGCTCCAAAAGGCGAAAGAACGCGTCCGCGAGCTGGGCACCCCACACGTGCGTCTCGTCGTGATGGACGCCACGCGGATGGGTTTCCAGGACAACAGCTTTGACCACGTCCTCGCCACGTACGTCATCAGCGCGGTGCCGGATCCCATCCAGGTCCTGCGCGAGATCAAGCGGGTGTGCCGGCCAAAAGGCCATATCATCATCCTGAATCACTTCAAGAGCGACCACCCCGTCATGGGCCGGCTCGAGAGGATGATGGCCCCCCTCATCACGCGAACGGGCCTCTTCAAGCCGGACCTCCAACTGACCCCCCTCTTGGAGAAGGTGGGCCTTGTCCCGGACCAGATCCACCGCGTCAATTTGCTCAGCGGCTGGCGCCTGGTCCGGTGTATCAATGTCAAGGAGACCCGGCCACAGGTCTGGCCGATCGAAGGAGGTACACATGGCTCGTAGCTCTCTCTCCCGGCGGTGGGTCCTCCTGTTCTCTCTCCTGCTCTGTGGCATCACGCCCGGCCTCACCCACGCCCAGGAGACGGGAACGCTCCATGAGATGGAGGTCCTCGGCGTTATCGCCGATCCGGGCGGACAGGCGCGCGTCCTGCTCCGCAGCAAGAGAGATAAGCGGGCCCTCTCCATGGCCATCGGGCAGTTTGAGGCTGTGGGGATCGCGCTCCCCCTCGAAGGCGTGACCCCTCCACGGCCGTACACCCATGACCTGCTCCTGGACGTCCTCCGCCGTTTCCAGGCCAGCGTGGCCAGGGCGGTGATCACCGAGCTGAAGGAGAACACCTATTACGCCACCCTCGTCCTCCAGGTGGACGGGCGAGAGATCCAAGTCGACTCTCGACCGAGCGACGCTGTCGCGTTAGCTCTTCGCGTCGGCGCGCCGATCCTGGCGGCGGAAACGGTGCTCGAGGCCCAATCCCAAGGGGCCCAGCCGTGACGCGGGACCGGGAGTACCCGCGGGCCTCCCTGCGAGTACGGGTGAGCCACGCCGACGTCCACTATGGGGGAATGTTGGTTGCCGGGTCTCACATCCTTCGCCTCTTCGGCGACCTGGCCACGGAACTGACGATCCACTACGATGGGGACGAGGGGCTCCTCCGGGCCTACGAATCGGTCGAGTTCCTGGCCCCCGTCCGGGGTGGGGACTACATCGAGGCGTCCGGAAGGATCGTTGCGGTCGGGAGCACCTCGCGTCGCATGGTCTTTGAGGCCCAAAAGGTCATCACCTGCGAGGGCCCCTTCCCCTCCTCGGCTCGAATCCTCGATCCCCCCGTGCTGGTGGCCCGGGCCGTGGCGACCAGCGTCGTGCCCAAGGAGCGCCAGCGACCGGCCTGAACTGCCGATGGCCCGCGCACAACTCATCACAGGCCCTCCCGGGGTGGGGAAGACATCCCTGCTCCTCTCCATTCTGGAGATGCTTCCGGGGAGGAAAGGCGGGTTCACCACCCGGGAGATTCGCGAAGGAGGAGAGCGGGTCGGCTTCCAGATCACCGATCTCAGCGGTCGCGAAGGGGTCCTGGCCCATGTCAGACGTCCGGGGGCGCCGCGGGTCGGGCGGTACGGCGTTGACCTCAAGACTTTTGAAGCCATCGGGGTTCAGGCCGTCACGCGCGCCCTGCACGAAGCTGATCTCATCGTGATCGACGAGATCGGCAAGATGGAGCTTTACTCCCGCGCCTTCCAGGCGGTCCTCTTCGAAGTCCTCGACGGGCCGCGCCCCCTCGTGGGCACGATAATGGCCAAGGCGCATCCGGTCGCGGACCGGATCAAGGCCCGCCCCGAGGTACAGGTGCAGCGCCTCACGCCCAGGAACAGCAAGGAGGTGGTCCGGGCCGTCACGGCAGATCTCGGCTGGTGGCTCGCCTCAGCCGGGATTTCGTGTTGACGGGCCCGGTCCGCTTGGGTACGCTCAGATGCACGCTCCTTGAGGGGCATCGATGGCGACGCGGTACTTCACGGTCGAGGAGGCCAACGCCCTCCTTCCCGAGCTGCGGGTAATCCTGGAGCATCTCCAGGCGAGGCGACGGGAACTGGAAGTGCGGCAGCAGGCCTTGGAGACGATCCGGCAACACGCGGGGGAAAACGGCTACCGATTGGGAGGGGAGGGATTCCTCCGCATCAAGCGCGAGGCCGAATCGATCCTGGAGCAATGCAACGCCGCCGTCACACAGATCGAAACCCTGGGATGCCTCCTCAAGGACCTCCACCTGGGTCTCGTCGATTTTCCCTCCCTCCACGAAGGCCGGGAGGTCCTGCTCTGTTGGAAGCCGGATGAGGCCGAGGTGGCGTATTGGCACGGCCTCACCGAGGGCTTTGCGGGTCGAAAGCCGATCCGGTCCCAGAGGGTCTCCTGATCATCGTCCAACCGCCGATTCCGTCTTGACAACATGGAAGGGGCGATGGTAACAGAGAAACACCTTCCATCATCACGAGGCACCCACAAGGGCCTTGGGTAAGGGACACACGTCTTGTCCAGGCGATCGACTTCAGCGGGTGGAACGGATGTCCCTCCCCTTTCCCAGGCTCCTCTCCAGGGTGGTGGGCCTGGCGGGGGGCTGTGCATTCCGCCGGAATTTTCCGTTCGTCTCGAATGCGGAAAGGGGGCGGATTCCCCTCTGGCGTATCCTCTCGGCCTGTCCCCTCTTCCGGAGGTGCTGAGGCACTACGCGCAAAGGCTCGAGGTCCCCTTCTCCTTTGTCGGCAATCAGCGCCGATACGCGCGTCCGAGCCGCGGAGAGACCATCACCGTCCATCATTTCGCCCTCCCGACACCGCCGATCCTTTTTGGGTTATTCCCGCGCGTGCCGGAGATCCGCCTCCCCTTCGCCTTCGGCTATCCCCTGGCACCGCCAGCGCAGCACGGCTTTCCCCCCGGCTCTCACATCGGCCGGGGAAGAATTCTTCGGGACGAGGAAGGGCGAGCCGTGGCAGAGATCGTCGAAGGAAACATCTACGTCCTCTTCAACCTCCTCGGTCAGGACGGAGAGCTCCGGACACTCCTCCTGCGATGCCTGCTCGACCTGAGTCTCCCCCGGGTCCTCACAGAACTCAGAAGCCTGTCCCCGCTCGGATGGGATCCTCTCCAGGCCACCCTGGAGACGCTCCGGCAGGAGACCGAGGAGGCGGCAGGCGGATGGAACCGACGACGGCAGGCCAAGGTCCGGCAGGCCTATATTCAGGAATGCCGGAGTCGCGTGCACGAAGAGATGGCCTTTCTGGAACAGGAGATGCGTCTCCTCGAGGAGAACCTGGAAGAGTATGCCCGTCGAATCACGGCCGAGACCCGGCGGCTCTCGACATACCGGGAGCGTCTCAACACCTTGCGGAGCACCGCGTCCTCGCAGGCGCAACATCTCAAGGAGCTGGACGATCTCAAGGAGCTCCCGGAGGTCCGAGAGGTGCAGGTCCAGGATGGCCGGATCACGGTCTTCACCGCCCCGATCCATGCGGAGTACGAGGGGCGGGAATTCTGCCTGGGGAGTTATCGGATAGAAATCTCCCTCGCCGGCGATATTCGGATCTGGAACCTCACCGGCGCCGTCGGGGCCTATGACCACCCGCACATCTATCAGGGCCGGCCCTGTCTCGGCAACACCCGGGAGGGCATCGCCAAGCTGATCGGGGAGTACCAGTTTGTGGCCCTCGTCTACGTCCTCCTCGACTTTTTGAAGACGGTCAACCCGAAGGACTGGCGCGTTCCCATCGTCTACTGGCAGGAGTCGAGGTCGTGAGACCCGGGCGGTCCATGGAGTTCTTGCGACAGCTGGATCTGGTGAATCCGGAGACGCTGGACCTTCCCATCCACCTCATCGGCTGTGGCGGGATCGGTTCCTTCGCCGCCCTGGCCCTCGCCAAGATGGGGGCCCAGCGGCTGCATCTCTATGACCCTGACGCGATCGAGGAGCATAACCTGCCGAACCAACTCTTCCGCCTGAGGGACGTGGGGCGACTGAAGGTCGAGGCGCTCCGAGAGATCCTGGAGGAGTTCGCCGGGGCTCCCGTGGAGGGGGTCCCGATCGAGGTGGAGGCCCAGCGCATGACGGGGATCGTGATTGCGGCGGTGGACACCATGCGGGCCCGGAAGGCGATTTGGCAGCGATCCATCCGGTATCGTGCCGGCGTGCTGAGGTACCTGGACGCCCGAATGGGCGCGGAGGTGGCGCGGATCTACGCCGTGAATCCGACTGATCCGGACGACGTCCGGCTGTACGAAAAGACCCTGTATGGCGACGAGGAGGCCGAGGTTTTCCCTTGCACGGCAGCGGCGATCAGCTATAGTGGGTTTGCGATCGCCAGCCTGATCGGCAATCTGGTCAAGCGGCTGGCGACCGGCGAGGATCTCCCCCGCGAGATCCTCCTGGACCTCAAGACCCTCACCCTGCTCACCAGCTCGGGCGACCGATGCTGAGGAAAGGAGGCAGATCATGACGACGGACCTCTTGGAAAAGGAGCGAACTGTCGCAGTCAAGGTGGTGATGATGGGAAAAAGCATCACCACGTACGTCGGGAAGGATCCGCTCTCCCTCGATGAGCTGCTGGCCGAGATGGGCACCAACGGGAAGACGGAGGTGCGGGTCAACGGCCTGACGGTGGACAAGACGCACCGGCTGGCCTCGGGGGACATGGTCCTGATCGTCCCTAAGATCCGGGGTGGCTAAGTCCTGAGGGCTTCGACTGAGGCCTCGACGGTGAGCCCTTCGGCAGTGAGC
>JAHFDE010000209.1 GCA_023249165.1 Candidatus Methylomirabilota bacterium
CGAGTTCATTCTCGAACGTGGTGAGCAACTCCTGCGCCATCCACGCGGCACGCAGCAGCCATCGACACTGTGTGCAGTATTGAATCTCCACCCGGGGCGTCATGGCATCATTGCTCTACAAGGGTAATGGGGTTGCGTCGACTCTTGACTCATCCTTGGAGCCTTCGCCCGAGCTGCTTCACCGAACGACACGGGGCGGCCGTAGATCCGGTACTGGTCGGTGTTGGCCCACTGGAGGAGGATCTCCGTTACTTCGCGCCGCCGAGGCCGAGTTGGATGCAAGGAAGGGATGGTCAGGCCTTGAGCGCCTTTGTGGGGGCGGCCTCTTGCTGCCGCTTCGCTTCCGTTCCGCGGCGCGATGCGGGAAGTTCCTTGAACCACTCGAGGCGGTTCCGAAGCCGGACGACCTCTCCGACGACGATCACGGCAGGCCGGCGCATGCCCTGTGCCCTTTCCCGGATATCCTGCAGCGTTCCCGTGACGGTTCTCTGCCCCGGCCAAGTCCCCCATTCGATGACGGCGACGGGCGTCTCCGGGGCGCGCCCCTCCTCGACCAGGCGCGCGACGATCTGTGAGAGTCGGCTGACCCCCATGAGAAAGACCACCGTTCCCATCCCCGCGACGGCCTTCCAGTCGATTTCCGAGGCCTCCTTGGTGGAGTCCTCGTGCCCGGTCACGAATGCTACGCTCGATGCCATATGCCGATGGGTGAGGGGAATGCCGGCATAGCTGGGAACCGCGATCGCCGAGGTCACCCCCGGCACGATCTCGAAGGCAACGTCCGCCCCGGCCAGGGCTTCCGCCTCCTCGCCCCCCCGGCTGAAGATAAACGGGTCCCCCCCTTTGAGGCGAACCACGACCTTCCCCTCGCTGGCGCGTCGGACCAGGAGACGGTTGATCGCATCCTGCGACAGTCGGCCTGCGGACCCCGGTTTTCCGAGGCGGACCCGTTCGGCGTCCGGTCGGCCGTGGGCGACGATGTCCTCGTTCACGAGGTGGTCGTAGACGATGACGTCCGCCTCCTCGAGGCAGCGCTTGCCCTTCAGGGTGAGAAGGCCTGGGTCTCCAGGTCCCGCCCCGACGATGTAGACCCGTCCGCGACGGTCCGCGGCCTCGTCTCCAGCGTCTTCCACACCGAACGAGCCGTTTCCCGGCTCCGGCTTCCGGCTTCGGCGGTCGTCCTGCGGCAGCGCGTCGGCTCCCCTCTCCCTGGAAAGACCGCGTCCGTCCTTGGTACACAACACACGCTTCACGCGCTTGAGGCCCGCGACCACCTTGGTCAAGAAGGCGAATTCAACCATCAAGTCTCTCCCTCAAGGTTCTCTCTCTCTGTTTCACCGATCCCACCGCGGAGTCGGCGCACGGCAGGGCCGACCGTCAGATCCGGTACTGGTCGGTGTTGGCCCACTGGAGGAGGATCTCGGCCACTTCGCGCCGTGAGTATTCGGGCGGCGGCAGCTCGATCCGCTGCAGCATCTCGCGCACCCGGGTCCCGGAGAGGGTCACGCGCTCCTCCGGGCCGTGCGGGCAGGTCTTGGTCGTGGCCATCGACTGGCAGCGACGGCAGTAGAAGGCATGATCGAAAAAGAGGGGGCTGATGCCGAGTTCGTCGGGCGTGAAGTGCCGGAAGATGATGTGGGCGTCGAACGTGCCGTAGTAGTTTCCCACCCCGGCGTGATCCCGGCCGACGACGAAATGGGTGCATCCGTAGTTTTTCCGCATGCAGGCGTGAAAGATGGCCTCGCGCGGCCCGGCGTAGCGCATGGCCGCCGGCAGAACTGAAAGGATGACCCGATCCTTCGGGTAGTAGCCGTCCAAGAGGACCTGGTAGCAACGGAGCCGGGTCTCGGCCGGGATGTCATCCTCCTTCGTCTCACCCACGAGGGGATGAAGCAACAGACCATCCACAACCTCCAGCGCGCACTTCTGGATGTATTCGTGGGCCCGGTGGACCGGATTGCGTGTCTGAAAGCCGACGATCGTCCGCCATCCCCGGTCGGCAAAGGCTTGCCGTGTCTCCTGCGGCGTGAGATCGTACGGATCGTAGGCGGGATACCGGGGCCGTTCGACGAGCCGGATCGGGCCGGCCAGAAGTACGTCTCCTTGCGCATACAGCGCTTTGACCCCGGGGTGCGCATCTTCGGTCGTGCGGTAGACGTGCTCGGCCTCCTGTCTCTTGTCGTACGCGTACTTCTCCTGCAGCTCGAGGAGCCCCCGCACTCCCCCCTGCTCATCCACCAGGGCGAGCTCTTCCCCGATGCGAAGTTGAGCCGCTTCGGCGTCGCTCACCGCGAGCGTCACCGGCATGGACCATGGCAGACCGCTGGCCAAGCGCATCTCGCCGACCACCCGCTCGTAATCGGCCCGTCCCATGAACCCTTCCAGGGGGCTCAGGGCCCCGATCCCGATCAGGTCGAGGTCCGAGATCTGCCGCCGATTGAGGTGGATCTGCTTTCGCTCCCGCGCTTGGAGGCGAGCTTGTTCGCGCTCCTCGAGTGCGATCAACCGGTTGATCAGGCGGCCTCCGTGCGGTGCGATGCTGCTCATGGGATGGCCAGCCTCCTCACGGAGCCAAACGTCCCGGTTCAGCCGGCGAGATGTGCAGGCCGCATTCCTTCTGCTCCGGCTGTTCCCACCACCACCGCCCGGCCCGGATGTCCTCCCCGGGCTTGATGGCGCGGGTGCACGGGGCGCATCCGATGCTGGGGTAGCCCAGGTCGTGGAGGGCGTTGTAGGGGACGTTGTGGGCCCTGATGTAATCCCAGACCTGCGCCAGCGTCCAGTCGGCGAGCGGGTTCAGCTTGAGGATGCCTCCATGAGGCTCATCGCGCTCGACCTTTGGGACTCTGACGCGCGTCACCGCCTGCTCCCGGCGCAGGCCGGTGATCCACGCTTCCAGAGTCCCGAGCGCCCGCCCCAGGGGCTCCACCTTGCGGACCCCGCAGCAGAACTTCCGCTCCTCCACGCTCCGTCGGAAGGAGTAGAATCCTTTTT
>JAHFDE010000081.1 GCA_023249165.1 Candidatus Methylomirabilota bacterium
AGCGTGTCGCCTCTCGCTGCAGAAGTCGGGACCCCCGTCTTGGGTGCCCGGCTGAGATGGGTCGCGACCTCTCGGTACTTCGCCTGAAGATCGGCCCGCCCCGGTGCCTCTGCCATGAGGTGCTCATAGGTCTGGGCTGCGCGCTCGTAGAGTCCTTGCGAGGCATAGAGCTCCGCCAGCGTCTCGGTGGCCAGGGGCTCCTTCGGGGCGGTGCTGGCTTCCGCCACCGCCAGCGAGGCGGACTGTGTCTCGTCCCCGACCCGTGCTTGGAGTCGCGTAACCGCTGCCCGGATCTGCATATCAAAGGGGTACAGCGTGAGAGCCATCCGATAGGCATCGAGTGCCTGGGAGAGCTCATTCCGGGCCTCTGCGATCTGCCCAAGGAACCCGTACGCAAGCAGGTTGTCTGGTGCGAGCTGGGTGACCCGTTGAAAGGCTTCCCGTGCTGCGAGCAGGTCCCCACTTTCGTGATGCGCCCGACCCAGCACGATGTAGGCGCCGGCATATTTCGGGCGACGCCTCAGCCCCTCTTGACACACTCGGATCGCCTCCTCGAACTTCCCTCCCATTCGGTGGGCGTCCGCCAGTTGTGCGAAGAGGGTGGAGTGCGGATCGCTCGCGAGCTTGGCCTGTAACTGTTCAACCTGCAGTTTTCTGGGCACCATGCGCCTCTTATGCGAGAATCAGGTGGCCGACAGACCCTCAAGGGTCTCCAAGGGGTCAAAGACCGGCGCGACTGTAACGCTCCCAAGGTCTTTTGTCAAGACAAAATAGCTCATGTTGTTCTTTATCTTTTTGTCATAACCTATTGTTTCTTTTAATTGTTTAGGTTGAATCTTGAGAGCAGTTGGCAGCCCGATCCGCTGCAGGAGCGCCCGAAGCCTCGCAGGAACCTCTTCGCTGCAGAGCCCCACCTGGCACGAGATCCTGGCGGCCGCCACCATACCGATCGCTACGGCCTCCCCGTGCCTGAACACGCCGTAGCCAGTCGCCGCCTCGAGGGCATGCCCGACGGTATGGCCGAAGTTCAAAACGCCTCGGGTTCCTTCATCCTTTTCATCCTGCTCTACTATCGCCGCCTTGATGCGGCAGGAGGTCCTCACCACGTGGATCAGTGCCTCTTCTCGCCCCTCCAGAATGGCCGCCACATTCTCTTCGAGCCACTCGAAGAAGGGTTTGTCCGCAATCACTCCGTACTTCACCACCTCGGCTAATCCGGCTCGAAACTCCGGGGGCGGCAGCGTGCCGAGAAGAGAGACGTCACTGAGAACGAGGCATGGCTGGTAGAAAGCCCCCACCATGTTCTTGGCCTGGGGGAGGTTCACCCCGACCTTTCCGCCGACGCTGCTATCCACCTGGGCCAGGAGGCTCGTCGGGATCTGGATCAGGGGAAGGCCCCGCATAAAGGTCGCGGCCACGTACCCCGCCAGATCCCCGACCACCCCTCCGCCAAGGGCGATGATCGGAGATCGGCGGTCGAGTCCGAGGGGGAGCAGTCTCTCGTACAGAGCTGCAGCAATTTTGAGACTCTTGAACTCTTCCCCATCCGGGACCTCGAGGAGGGTGAGGGCGATACCCGTCTGTTCAAAGGCCGAGAGCGCCTGCTGACCGTAGAGCTGGCCGACCACAGGATTGGTGATCAGGGTGCCCCGGCCCGAAAGGCCGAAAGGCCGGGCAAGGCTTCCAACCTCGGGGAGGACATTCGCCCCGATGTAAATCGGATAGCTGCGGTCTCGGAGGTTTACCGTCACGCGCTCCATCGGCTATCCTTTGGGGACCTCGCGGAGCTGAATCCGTGCCAGGATCCGGGTAACCACCTCTTCGATGCTCAGATCGGTCGTGTCAATCGGTCGACCCACAAGGGCATACACGGGGGCACGCACTCGCATGACCTCGCGGATCCGTTCCAATCGATCCGCGTGCCAGAGCAGGGGACGGTGTTCCATGCCCTTAGTGCGCTCCACGATCCGCTCCGGCGCTGCCGTGAGACAGATAATTTCCCCATTCGTCATGAGCTGACGCAGATTTTCCGGGTCGACGATCGTCCCACCGCCGGTGGCGATGATGCACCCCTGGAGCTGGCCGAGGCGGGACACGACCGCGCGCTCCAGCGCACGAAAGACTGGCTCGCCCTGCTCCCGAAAGATGGCAGGAATACTCAGCCCTGACTCATGTTCGATCAGCTCATCGAGATCGTAAAAAGGGATCTGCAGTCGCTCCGCCAGATAGCGGCCCACCGTGGTCTTCCCCGTCCCCATCATCCCGGTGAGCACGATATTCCGCATGTCGATCACCTCGACGGAACCCCTCAGAAATCCCGCACAACGTCCAGGTAGGCATCGAAGTTCCGCCTCATCTCCTCGAGACTATCCCCGCCGAATTTCTCGCGCAGGGTGGCTGCCACCTCGAACGCCACGACCGCTTCTCCGATGACCCCGGCGGCAGGGACCGCGCAGACGTCGGAGCGTTCCACGGTGGCCTCGAAGGGTTCTTTGGTTTCGAGGTCGACAGAGCGGAGAGGAGCGTACTGGGTGGACAGGGGCTTCATGGCCGCCCGAAGGAGGATCGCTTCCCCGTTGCTCATCCCTCCCTCGAGCCCGCCGGCGTAGTTCGTCTTTCGGAAGAACTTCAGGCCGTGAGGGGCTTGCCGCCCCGGGTCATAGAAAATTTCATCGTGCGCCTCGAACCCGAAGCGGCGGGCGACCTCGAAGCCCAGGCCCACCTCAACTCCCTTGATCGCCTGGATGCTCATCAGGGCCCGTGCCAGGCGCCCATCGAGCTTCTGGTCCCACTGGATATAGCTTCCGAGACCTACCGGTGCCCCCTCCACGATGACCTCAAAGATCCCCCCCAGGGTGGTCTTGCGCTTCCGGGCCTCGTCGATCCGAGCCACCATCGCCTCGCTCGCCTCCCGATCCGCGCATCGGACCGGAGAGGCCTCGGCTAACGCCCCAATCTGCCCAGGTGGGAGATCACCGATCGTCGCGCGGACGCCGCCGATCTCCATTACATGGCTCAGGACCGAGATGCCGAATTCCCGGAGGAGGCGCTTGCAGACCGCCCCCACCGCCACACGCGCCGTGGTCTCGCGGGCGCTGGCCCGCTCGAGGACGTTTCGGGCATCGCGATGCCCGTACTTAATCGCGCCCGGTAGATCCGCGTGCCCGGGACGGGGTCGCGTGACCGCCGGTCGGGTGTCCCGGGCCCTGGCCTCGGCCTCGGGCGCCATCGTGTCCTGCCAATTTGCGAAATCGCGATTGGTAATAGCAAGGGCAATAGGGCCGCCCAGGGTGAGCCCATGCCGGACTCCTGCGGTGATGACTACGCGATCTTGCTCGATCTTCATCCGCCCCCCCCGCCCGTACCCCATCTGGCGCCGGCTGAGCTCCGTGTCGATATCCTTGGTGCCGAGGGACAAACGGGCGGGGATCCCCTCGAGGATCGCCGTCAGGGAGGGGCCGTGGGATTCGCCTGCCGTCAGATACCGCAACATGTTGCCTATTTTCTCCTCTCGTCCCCGCCTTGCTCCTTCTCTCGCGGCTTGGGTTCCAGGGGGGAAAGCGCCACCAGGTACGTGAGGAGGTTTCGGACGAAGCGGCTGCCGTCGGCCCAGCCACTGCGGACCTCCTGACCGAGATCGAAGGCGATCCCCAGCACGGTCCCCTTCCCCCCTCGTCGCTCAGCGATCATCGGGGACTGGTACGTGCCGCCACCTAAAATTGGGCCACCTCCACCCCCGATTCCTCGGCCAAGCCCTCCGCCAGCGTATTGGGCAATCTCCACCGCGCCAGACTTGGGATTGAGATCATTGAAGGCCCCCACGGTCCGGAACGTCACCCCCTCCAGGATCGGATGTCCCGGCTGAAGGGGAATCACCGGCTTGAAGGGGGCGGCTCGCCAATCCTGCTCGGCCCGAATCTCGAAGGGCAGAATACTCGCCACCGCCTGGTAACCCCCGCTGCCGTAGGCATTCGGTCCCCCGGTGATCAGGAGGGACCCGCCGCGGCCGAGGTACTCGGAGAGGCCTTCCTGGACGGCGGCCGGCAGCCCACCGTACGACACGTTCGAGAGGATCACGACCGCGAACTCCACCAGCTCGTACTCCCCGAGCTCCTTCTTGACCTCGGCCCCCTGAACGGCATCGCTCGGGATGTAGGAATCATCACCCAGGGCCAGGATGAGCTTGGCGGCCCCTGCTGCCGCCGGGTGGAGCGACAGATAAAGACCCACCAGCACGCCCACCAGCACTCGGATGGGACTGATACGCAACATTGGCCACACCTCCTTCACGATATGGTAACGGAAAACGAGCGGCCAGAAAAGCAGAAACGCACCCCGACAGGGTGCGTTTCGCGATTCGGGGAACAGGCGGCTTAATAGCCCCGGGCCTGGCGGGGCTCATCGAGGATCCGCGGGGTGATAAAGATCAGCAGCTCCAGGTTCTCGGGCTCGATATTCTCGGTCCGCCGCTTGAAGAGCCATCCAAAGAGCGGGACCTCGCCCAGGAAGGGAACCCGATCTTCGGCGGCGAACTCCCTTCGCTTCCTGACCCCGCCGATGACCACAGTCGTTCCGTTGTCGACCAGGATACTGCTCGTGGCTTCATTCTTGTTAAAGGGGAACGCAAAGCCTCCTGCGAAGTCGATCCGTTCTCCCTTGCTATCATCGGTCGCCCTCACCTTCATCGAGACTCGCTGATCCGCAGTAACGTGCGGTGTCACCTTCAGGCTCAGGACTGCCTCTTTGAACGTAATGGTCGTCCGGCCCGAAGAATCGACGGTGGTGAAGGGAACCTCCTCACCCTGTTTGATCTCTGCCTCTTGATTATCGAGGGCCACGATACGCGGGGTGGAGAGGGTGCGGGCCAGCGACTGCTGCTCCAGGGCGCTTAACTGCATATTTAATCGTAGCTGGTCACGCACGCTCCCGAAGATGAGGCCGATGGCACCCGCGGGCCCCGCCACGGGCAGGTTGACCGCCGCCGGGATAGAACTAGGGAATGCGGTGGGGATCGGTCCAACACCCGGAGGGGGGGGGTTGGCGAGGGTGGGGCCGGTGGCGCCGAAGATATCCGAGAGTTTGTATGCCGAGCTTGTCGTCGGATTCCCGTACTGGAAACCCCATGTAATCCCAAGCGCGCGGGTGTGCCGTGCGACGACGGTCACGATCCGGCTCTCGATCATCACCTGCGGGGTTGCTTGATCCAGTTCCTTGAGAATGGTCCGCATCTTCGCAATTCTGTTCTCGGTATCCTCGATGAGGAGCGAGGCAGTCCTGTCGTCCACCGAGATGGATCCTCGCGTGCTCTTGACCTTGTTCAGGCTCTCCACCACTTTCTTGGGATCGGCGTAACTCACCCGGAGGATCTCAGTCTGCAAGGGCTCCGCCTTGGCCTCTTGCTGGAACTTGATCATCTCCTCTTGGTCTTTGCGACGCTGGTCCTGGTCCCGGCGGATGGCGTCCGTCTTGGCGACCCGGATGATGTTCTCCTCCTGGACGTAGCCGAACCCGTTGATGCGGAGGATATTATCGAGGGCCACGTCCCAGGGGACATCCACGAGCCGGACCGTGACCTTCCCCTTCACATCCTCGCCGGCCACAATGTTCTGCCCGCTCACCTCGGCGATGATCCGCAAGAGGTTATTGATGTCGACGTCCTTGAAGTCCATGGAGAGGCGGGCGGGCGCGGCAGCAACCGCGGCCGCCGGAGTCGGGGTCGGTTTCTTCTCGGGCTTGGGCTCCTCCCGAGGAGCGGCGGGAGCGGCTGGCGCGGCGGGAGCGGGCGGAGCAGCAGCAACGGCAGGCACGCCCTCCACCGCGAGTCGAATGCCCTCCGGGGTCTGGACCACATCGTGACGGACCTGCCCTTTCAAATCGGCCACAATCCGGACCGCCTTGTCCGGCTCCAGGCGATGCTGGGCTGCCCGAATCCGCAGGACCGGTCCTGCCAGCTGCCTCACATCGAGCACCTTGGTCGCCTGCGGATCGATCACCGCCCCAGTCACCTCCAGAATCAGGCTGGGAGGGGTGCCCACCTCCGATACGTTGAAGGTGACCGGCCCGGTCGTCCGCACCAGAATCTCGGCCTTGCCATCCCGGGGTCGGTAATCGACGCTTTGTACCCGCCCCTCCGCAGCCGGTGCCGGCATGGCAGGCTCGGGAGAGGGGGCCGGGGCCTGGGGCAGGGTCTCTGGCACAGCCTCCTTGGCCGGGGCTTCTCCAGGCTTTGGGGCTTGGGCCATGACCGGTGTCGGCGTCGCCTCACCGATCAAAACGCGGAGGGGAACGGCAGTGGCCTGAACCTGATATGGGAGTGCGGAGGCCAGATCGAGGACGATCCGAACCACCTTGACCGGTTGGCTCTTATACTGCGAGCTCCGGATTTCTGTGATCGGCCCCCGGGCCGGGACTGTCTTCGGCCCCGCATGGACCGCGTTGGGAATATCGACCACCAGGCGCGGCGGATCCTGCAGGGCGAAGGATTCGTAGCTTTCCACGGCGCGGTCTGTTTTGATCACAATGGTGGCCGATTTCGGGCCAACCTCTGCCACCTCGACCCCCGTCACCTGAATGGGGGCGACCGATGGCTGCCCACCCGCGCCCCCTGCCTGCGCGGACGGCGCCGGGAGGCCGGCCCGGATGCCAATGGAAGGAACGGGCGCGACCGCAGGCGCGCTCGTCCCCGGGACGGATTCATGCTCTCCCGCTCTCGCGGCCGGGACCGATACGGTCCGCATCACAACCCACGAGACGGTGAGCACCCCCACCAAAAACCCGATCGCCCACCGCGGGGGCTGGGAGGCTGTTGCCCGCACCATCATTGTCCCTCCTTCTTTTGCTGCTGCTGCAGCTCCAGTCTAATCGTCCGGACTTGGCCCTTCCTCGCGGGGTCGTCATCTTTCATCTCGATGAGGACAGCGTCCTTGGTGATCTCTTTCACCCGGGCGCTGGGGCCGAGCCGGTCGTTCACCTTCAAGATATGCCCAAGGCCGTCGGGCGTCTCCAGCAGGGCAAAATACTGCTGCCGTTGCCAGACGATCCCCGACAGCTTATAGCCTCCGATATCCAGGGCCTTCTCCTCCCGCGGGGGCTCCACGAGGGGGTGGAAGGGGTCTCGTCGGTCTTTGGGACTATAATTCGCCGGGCCCAGATTCACCGGGGCCGCTCCCGGAGTGGCACCTGGCTGCCCTGGGGCCGTAGCCACCTTCTGTTGGGGTGGCCGGGGAGGGGTCGGTGGCGCAGGAGGGGGGGACTCCGACGAGCAGCTTCCCAGCGCCAGACTCAGGAGCAGGAAACCGACACTGACACGCCTCATCCCTTCGACCCTCCCTTCGGACCTTCCTTCGACCCCCCTTCCGATCCTCCCTCCGATCCGCCAAAGGTAAAGGTCGTGGCCGTAAATTCCCCGGTAATCGAGGGCCTTTCTGTCGCCACCCCCGCCGTGGCCGGACGCCGGCCGTCTGTCTGGTCGAGCTTGAGGTCGGTGATGTTGACGATACGCTCCATGCGGCTCAGCTGCTCAAAAAAACGCCCCAAGGCATGGTACGTCCCATCGGCCCTGATCCGAATAGGAATCCGACTATAGAATTCGTCTTTGATCGGCTTCCCCGGCTTGAAGAGGGTAAAGGCCAGACCCGCCTCCTGCCCGAGCCGGTTAATCTGCGTCAGCAGGGTGGGAATCTCCTTCTCTTCCGGCAGGCGGCGCAGCGCCTTATCGAGTTCCTCTTGGAGTGTCTTCCGGGCCGCCTCGAGCTTGGGAAGCTCTTCAGCAATTCGCTGCTTCTGAAACAGGTCCTGCTGCAGCTTAGCCACTTGCCCGCGCAGCTGGTCCCGGTGCTCGCGCGCCGGCTGAAAGAGGTAGAACCACCACCCGGACACGACGGCCGCGCCGGCCAGCCCCAGGAACAGATACACTTGCTTTTTCGGCGTGTTGGCAAACAGTCCCTTGATGTCCATGCCATTCCCCTCGGTGGATCAGCCTGCCACCGTGCAGACGACCTCGAACTTTTTTAGGGGGACCTTTTGAACCTCGGCCTGTTCCGAGACCACCAGTTCCACCTCTTGGATAAGGGGGGCCTTCTTGCCCAGCTGAGTCATGAACTTGGCGATGCCAATATCGGTGTAGGAGTACCCGCGTAGCACGAGCTTGTTTCCGGTCATGGAAATCGAGTTGAGCCAGATTTCATCTGGCAGCTCATCGTTCAGCGCCTGCATGAGATGCACCGGGATGCTCTGGGAGGCAAGGAGCGTCTGGATCACCCCGAGGCGTTCCTCCAGCAGCTTCTTCTCAGCCTTGTACTGATCGACCTGCTTCGCCACGGCCTCGAGCCGTTTGACCTCGGTCTGAATCAAGGTGATCTGCCCCTCCAGGCTACTCGCCTGGCTGTAGACCATCCACCACAGGGCCCCCAAGACGGCCAGGAGCCCAAGTCCACCAAACCCGGCGCCGACCGTTCGCCAGTCGCCGCCAGTCGCCGCCCGCCCAGCCTTCGGAAGAAGGTTTACCCTGATCATTTGTCCCCCACCTCCCGCAAGGCAAGCCCGACGCCGACCGACAACTGGGGTGCGATGTGCTCCAGGTACTCCGGATCAAACCGCTTGGGGTCCGCCTTGATGCGGCGGAGCGGGTTGGCCATTTCCACCGGCAGGTCCAGGGCCTCGCTCAAGTAGGGGATAAAGCGGGGGAGACGCGCGACGCCGCCGCTCACCAGCATTCGGTGGATCGTACCCGCGGGGGCAGCCGAGCGGAAGAAGTCGATCGAGCGCCGGATGTCGCCGGCCAGCTCCGCGTTGACGAGGTCGATGGCTGGCTGACTATCCGCCCCACTGTACCCCTCCACGCGGCCCCCCAGTTTCAAGGTCTCCGCCTGCTCATAGCTCACACCCAGCATCTTCTGGATCGACTCGTTGTACCGGTTTCCCCCGATGACGCTATCCCGGGTGAAGAGGAGGATCCCCCCGCGAAGGATGCTGACCGTCGTCACGGCTGCTCCGACATGCAGCAGGGCGACGACCTCGTCCGGACCGACGTCGTACGCCGCCTCGTACGCGTTCGCCACCGCGAAGGCATCCACATCCACAACGACCACGTTGAGGCCCGCAGAGGAGGCCACGGTGAGGTATTCACTGATGATATCCTTTTTCACCGCCACGAGGAGGACGTCCATCTCCACCGCCCCCGGGGGGCTGCGGAGAATCTCGTAATCCAGGTTGACATCCTCAATCGCGAAGGGGATGTGCTGCTCGGCCTCCCACTGGATGGACTCGGCCAGCTCCTGCGGCTTCATCAAGGGCATCTTGATGGGCTTGATGATGACCGAATGTCCGGAGACCGCCACCGCCACGTCCCTGGCCGTCATCTTGTGCTCGTCGAAGATCTGCTGCAGCGCCGCGATCACGGCGCCGCCGTCCATGATCGCCCCATCCACAATCGCCTCTGGTGGTAGGGGGGCGATGCCCATGTGGGCCAGCTCGTGCTTTCTTCCAGAATGCTTGAGCTGGACCGTCTTCACCGAGCTGGTGCCGATGTCCACGCCCAACAGAGCGCCGCCGCGCTTAAAAAGTTTTGCCATGGAAAACCCTTTCCTCGCTCACAGATGATCTGTCTCCCTTCAAACCGTTCATCAACATTGTTAGGCTAGTT
>JAHFDE010000082.1 GCA_023249165.1 Candidatus Methylomirabilota bacterium
CCGAAGACGCGGGGTCAGTGTTGACGCGAGGCTTAGTGCTTCGATTCGCAATACGGTTACGTATCCTTACGAATTACATCACAGGCGTTGCTCACTCAGCACTAAGTCCTGAGGGCTTCGACTGAGGCCTCGACGGTGAGCTCGGCCGAACCGCTCAGCCGAAGTCTAAATAAGTTCGTCACCGAACTTATGAATCGAAGGACTTAGCAGACTCGAAGGAGGAACGGGCGCCCTGCGGAGTCGGGAAGGAGGTGCAGCGGATCATACGTGATGGGCCATTTCCTCAGCGTAACGACATTCGATATACCCGGTCACGTAGCAATCGTCGGGGAAGTGATGATGCTCTTTCGTGATGCCGGCATGGAAGGGGCACGTCTGACACTCGGCGACAGTGATGAGCAGCTGCCGCATGGGGCAAGGGACGAGGAGCTGGAATATGCCGCGGTCCTCAATGCTGACCCGCATAACCACTTCTCACCTCCAGCAGCTCGAGGGCGCAAAAATCATGCCAGCATCTCATAGTACTACCAGCCCATACCACCACGCAATAATAAGGAGAGGGGGCACGGCATGAGCCGGCCCCCTCTCCTTTCTTGTTCCGCGATTCTCGCGTGCTCCCTCGCTACTTCTTCGCCTTTTCCGCCTCCTGCTGCCGGAGGACGCGCCGCAGCAGCTTCCCGGTCCCCGGACCGCCGGGCCCAGGTGCGCGGGGCAGCTTGTCGATGAACTCGACCTCGCGTGGCAGCTTGTAGATCGCGACCTTGCCCCGGCAGAACTCGACCAGATCCTGCTTCAGTCCATCCGAGCCCTGCTGACCCGCTTTGAGCTGGACGAAGGCCTTGGTCTTCTGGCCCATCACCGGGTCTGAGACCCCCACGACCCCTGCATCCGCGACTGCCGAGTGGGTGACCAAGACATCCTCGATCTCCTCCGGGCCGATCCGGTAGCCCGAGGACTTGATCAGGTCATCCTCGCGCGAGAGGAACCAGATGTACCCATCTTCGTCCATGGTGACCATGTCGCCGGCCCGGCACCACCCTTCCTTGACGACCGAGCGCTGCTTCTCGGGATCCCGCCAGTACATGGTTCCCGTAGGTCCCCGGGCAACAAGCTGTCCGGTCTCTCCGGGTTTACAATCCTTCCCCTCCTCATTGATCACCCGGACCTCGTATCCAGGGATGGCGGGACCGATGGAGCCGGGCTTCACCTTCTTGGTGGCCGCCGACGAGATGAAGACGAACATCATCTCGGTGGTCCCAAGCCCCTCAAAGATCTCCTGGCCGAACTTGGCCTTCCAGTCGTGGTAGGTCTTGGCCGTGAGCGATTCTCCCCCGCCGGTACAGACCCGGAGGGAACTCAGGTCGTATTTCTTCTCGGCATCGGGAACCTGGAGCATCTTACGATAGGCTGTGGGGAGGGCCGAGAGGATGGTCGCCTTGTGCTTCTGGATCTGTTCGAACATCCCCTCCGGTGTAAACCGGGGGAAGATGGAGACGGCGGCCCCGAAGCGGTACGGGATCGTCGCCACGGCGGAGTAGCCAGCCGCCATGGAAATGGGGGCGGCGCTCAGGATGACGTCATGCTCTGTGATCCCCCAACAGTACTTGCCGAAGCCGTCGGGAACGATGAGCGCCTCCTCTAGGAAATGGGCCGTCCCCTTGGGGAGGCCCGTGGTGCCGGAGGTGTAGAGTAGCACCGAGACATCCATTCGATCGCGGCGGACCGGATCACACTCCGGCTTCCCGCCATCCACCAGCTCCTGGTAGAGAAGATACCCCTTCTGCTTGAACGTGGCCTGCTCTTCGGGGGTGCCGCCGATCACGATGATATGCTTGAGCGTCTTGAGATCGGGCCTGGCCTTTTCCAGCTCCTCGAGCAGGGCCGACGCGACCACCACCGCCTTGACCTCGGCATTGTTAAAGACGTGGGCGATCTCGGACCGCGAGAAGAGCCCGGAGGTCGGCAGGAAGACGCCCCCGATCTTCAAGACGGCGAAATTCGCCACCAGGGCGGGGGGGATATTGGGGGCGCGCAGGGCCACCCGGTCCGCCTCCTCGATGCCCAACGCCTTCAGGCTGCTCCCGAGCTTGTTGACCATTCCCAGGAGCGCCTTGTACGGGATCTTGCGATCCTCAAAGAGGATGGCCGGCCGATCCCCCTTCCCACCCGCCACCTGCTTGTCGATGAGCTCTTCGGTGCTGTTGAATTTCTGCGGGTAGGCCTGATACTCCGGGAGCTTGTAGACCTGGGTCGGCCAGAGCTCCCTCGGGGGGAGATATCCTTCCGGGATCTTTCCCATGGCGCCTCCTCTTCTAGGCCTTGCTCAGTAGTTTCTGCAGGGCCTCCTCCACGCCGATCAATTTGTTCTCTTCCTTATCCATCCGGGGATACACCTCGGTGGGATACCGATCGGTCTCCTTGTCAAAGACGAGGAGGGCTGGAACCGCCTTTCCGAATTCCTCCTCAAGCGCGCCCTTCGTCCCGAAGACCGCGCGCTTGGCCGCACTGGGCCCGGTCACCGCCGCATTGTAGGTCATGAAGGCGGCCGGCTGCTCCCCACAATCCTGGATCTTGATGTTGACCCCCTTCCCCTTCAGTTGATTCGCAAGATCCACGGCCTTCTTGTTGTCACAGGAGTACTGCTTCGCCGGCTCTTGCTTGCTGCTGTAATACAATTCGACCTTCATAGCGTATTCCCCCTTCTTGTCAACGCCCGGATCGCCTCACAAACTATTACAAACGCATTTCATTTTCTGACAATGGAGCACCTTTGCCCTATTATGCCATTGCTCCATTGGTCCAATTCCTCCATTGCTCCAAAGTGAACGCACTTAGTGCGTTTACTTTGGCTCACCCTACCATGCTCTCTTCCTGCCGGTCAAGGTCATCTCCCGAGAAAAACAGGCCACGGCTGCTCATCACAGCCGTGGCCTCTCTCCACCTTCTTGGATCGCCCAAGGGTATAAGCTACTTGCCCGGCTTCCATCCCTTGGGAATGATCCTCCAGTAGGGCCAGTCGATCTTGATGCAGTAGCCGTCGTACGCCTTCTGGATGTAGGCGTCGAGCGCCGGCTTAAAGCAGTCAGGGCTGTTATGGATCGGGCAATTCTGTCCTGCCATCCTGGTTGCCTCCTTCCTCTCGATGGGCGGGGCAGGTTTAGGGGCTGCGACCTGGGGAACAGGAGCGGGCTTGCCCGCCCTCTGGGCCGGCCTTGCGGGCGTTCGTACCTTCTTTTTGGCGGCTACCGGCCTGCCCTTTGGAGCAGCCGGCTTCATCGCTTTCGTCTTGGGCCTGCGACCCTTCGCCGCCTTCTTTCCCACCCGAGCAGGGCGCCGCCCCTTTCCCCCCCGTCCCTTTGGATTTGGCTTGGGCACCTAATCGCTCCTACTTATGTCTTCCCTCCATGATAAAGCGCGGCCGGCTCCCCACCAGGTCCTCGGCCTTGAGCGGACCGCCACTCACCGGCTTACCCCGGATGCTCTTGTAGATGGGAATTGGCTTGCCGACGAAGTCCGCCCGGGCCATAACCGGCGGGTTCACCTTGGTCGTATCGGTGATCTTGGTCTTGTAATCCTTGGACTGGGCAAAACCGGGGAGCTTGTCATGGGGTGCCTTGTCCTCGGTTGGACCGGAGACGCGCGCCCCGTTGTCGATCTTCACCCGCCAGATCGCCCCGCACCCGGCGCACTTCACCTTCCCGTCAAAGAACCAGAAGGTGAAAGGGTCCAAGTAGTTGACGATCTCGCACTTGCCACACTCCAAGAGCAGCGAGCAATGCTTGAAGTCTGCCATGCAGACACCTCCTCGTCAGCCCAGGGGGACCGCCCTTCGCGGCCCCCCGCCCGTTGCTGACCTCTAGATGATATCGTTCTTCTCCAGCTCCCGGATCTGGTCCAAGCCGTAGCCGCAGTACTTCTGGAGGATGTACTCGTTATCGGCCCCGACCGGCTTGAAGACCCACCGATGGCGCGCAGGGGTATCGGAGAGATGGTACGCCAGCCCCTGGCTCAACACGTCGCCGAAGTACGGGTCATCCAGCCAGTGCATCTCGTCCCGCAGGTGGAAGTGCTCCTGCTGGGAGCATTCCTTGTTGCTCCACACCGGCTGGCTGTTGATCTCGTTCTTCTCCATGATCTGCCAGACTTCCTCTTTGGTCTTGTCCTTGGCCCACTCTTCCATAGCGGTATAGATCTCGCTCTGGGCCTTGGGTTGAACCCGATCGTCATACTTGGCGTACTTGCTCGCCACCGCCTTCAAATTAGGTATCACCTGGCACAGCTTGGCGAAATCGCCATCCTCAGGGGCGGAGATCAGGATCTGCCCCGGCTCCGCTTCCAGCGGGATCTTGGACCCTGGGTAGGACGGCTTCCCGCACTGGACAATCCCGTGGACGCACAGCTGCCGATCCCAGTTCCCCCAGCGCTGCGCGACGACCCCGTAGCGGGCAAACAGAGGGATGGTTCCCTCGATGATCCGGGTCGCGCCGTGGACCTGGCTGTACTCGATGAACTCTCCGGTCCCCGAGATGTTATCCCGCCACCACAGCGCGGCGAGGCCGGCAAAGCAGCCCATCATGCCCCCCCAGTAGTCGGCCAGCCAGATGGTGTGCTTGGAGGGGAGCCCGACGGCGGGGTGGCCCTGCCCCGGGCCCGGCATGCCGGTGATGGAGAAGGTTCCGCCTTGGGCCTGGCCCAGGATGTCGTACGAGGCCCGGACCCGCCCCGGCCCCCAGCCGCCAAAGCCACCCATCCAGATGTAAATCAGGCGGGGGTTGATCTTGGCGGCCTGGCGATAGCCGATCCCCCAGCGGTCGAACGTTCCAGGCCGGTAGTTCTCAGCCTGAATGTCGGTCTTGGCCTGGATGCGGTGGACAATCTCGACCCCTTCGGGCTTGTGGAAGTCCACCGCGAGGAAATACTCGTTGTGATTCGCGCCAAAGAACCCGAGGCCTGTCCCCTTATCCGGCATCTGCTTTGAGAGGGGATACAGGAAGGGCTCGTTGTAGGGGGTCGTGTGCCGCATCGGCTCGCCCCGCCGCGGCAGCTCGATCTTGATGGTCTCCATGCCCAGCTCGGCAAAGTAGTTGGCGCAGGAGGGGCCGAGGATATACTGGGTCGTGGAGATGGCGGTATACCCCTTGAATGCCTCGGGTTTTTCGAAGATCTTCTTGGCGTCGAAGACCGTGCGACAGTACTCTTCAAAGCTCATCGCCTTGAGATCCTTTTGAGCCATGCTGCAGACCTCCTTGTCTCAGGCGTTTAGATGGTTCCCTTCTTCTTAAGGGCGTCGATTTCGTCTTTCTTGAACCCGAAGTACTTGCGGTAGATCTCCTCGTTGTCGAACCCGGTCGGCCGGCCGAGCCACTTGATCCGTGGCGGAGCCTTCTGGGCCAACTGGGAGGGCGGGCTCACGACGACCTTGCCGTACATGAGATCGTCGACCTGGAGCACATGCCCCCGGTACTTGAAATGCGGGAACTCCGCCACCTCGTCGGCAAAGGTCACGCCGCCCGAGGCCACCTCTTCGGCCTGGAGCTTCGTCTCAGCCTCAAGCCGCGAGTTGTCCTTGAACCACTCGGACAAGGTCGTATAGGTCTCGACCTGGGCATAGAAGGGGAGCCGGTCCACCACGACCTTCAGCGCCGGGTCCTCGACGATGTGCTGCTCCAGCTCGGGCCGGTCCTTGCCCACCGTCTTCCAGATCCGGTACCAGAGCCGGTCGTGGCCGCCACCGACCATGATCTGGCCATCCTTGCACGGGTTCACGGCATAGATATTGATGGCCAGGTCCCAGTTGCCGAAGCGGGGCCGGATGCTGCCGTCCATCCCCTGCCAGCCCCAGTTATAGTCAATGATCCGCATGATCCCGGCCGCGCCGGTGGCCTCGACGAACTGGCCGCGGCCCGAGACCCTGTCCCGGTAATTCAACGCTGCCATGATCCCGTTGGCCAGGCAGGTTCCGCCAACGTAGTCGCAGACCCACATGCCGGACCGGGTCGGCCGACCGCCGAAGGCGGCCGGGGCTCCGGTGCCGTGGGTAAACCCGCAGGCGTTCTGCCCCGTCGGATCGTACATCCAAGGCCTGTCCTTGAGCGGTCCCCACTGCCCCCGCTGTCCGATCCAGCCGTAGACCAGGCGCGGGTTGATCTCGGAAAGCTGCCGATAGCCGATTCCCCACGCGTCGAACTGGCCAGGGGGGTAGTTCTCGACCAGGATATCCGCATCAACCACGAGCTTCTTCAGGAGCTCGCGGCCCTCGGCAGTCTCCAGATTCAGGGTCATGGAGAACTTGTTCCGGCACTCGTGGAGGAAGTTTGCCCCCATCGCCTCGCCGGTGACGTTGTCCTTGAACATCCACTCTTTGCGGTTGAAGGGGGTCAGTCGTCGGGTGGGATCCCCGCCGGGGGGCTCGACCATGATGACCTCGGCCCCGTGCTCGGCGAAGAGCGAGGTGCACCAGTGGCCGCCCATGCTCTTCATGGTGACGTCGAGGATCCGAAGCCGGCTCAGCTTCTCCGGCTTCTTCCCCACATCCCGCCAGTGGACATTGGCTTCGAGCCAGTTGGGGTATTCCCGGGCTGCCTCACTCAGCCCCTTATAGACCTCATCGGGCGTCATAAGGGGTACCGCAGGCCAGGGCAGCACAGGGATGTCGGAACTCTTGATTTCTGCCATGCTCTCCTCCTCCTGCTGGAATAACGGTGATGCCTCTGCTTCCACGGAACACCGCCACACCGGGACGGCATCTACACTGTGGCCTCTCACCTCCTCTCTTATGCGTTACCTGGCGGCCAAGGCGCCTACTTCGTACCCCAGGCGCTGTGAGAGCTTGCTCGCCGCCTCCTTTACGAGGGGGACCAGGTCCTTCTCGATCCGCTCCAGGGAAAACCGAGGAACCGGTCCCGAGAGCCCCACACCGGCCACGACCCGATGCGAGTAATCCCTGACCGGCGCAGCGACGCACCGGACCCCCTCTTCCAACTCCTCATCGTCCACCGCATAACCGAGCCGGGAGACTTCTTTGAGATGGGTGACCAGCTTGTCAAAGTTATCGATGGTGTGTGGTGTGTGCTTCTTCAGGGTATGGCCCTCAAAGACCTGGGCCAGATGGTCCCGGGATTCGTAGGCGAGCTGGACCTTGCCAGAGGCGGTGCAGTACGCGGGCAGACGATGTCCGAGTCGCGGGACAATCCGAACCGTCTGGGAAGTCTCATGCATCAGGACGTACACCACTTCGGGACCATCCAGGATTCCGAGATACGCGGTTTCGTCACACCGACCCACCAGGTCCTCCAGGATGGGGCGGGCCTGCCGTCTCAGGCCCAGATGGTGGACGAAGATATTGGCCACCTCGAACGTCTTGAGCCCCAACCGGTAGTTCCCGGTCCGCTTGTCCTGCTCGATATACCCCCGGCACTCCAGCGTGGCGAGCAAACGAAAAACGTTGTTCTTGTGCAGTCCGAGCTTCTGGCTGAGCTCGGTAACCCCCAACTCCTCTTGCTCATAGTTGAAGGCTTCCATGATATCCAGCGCCCGGTCGACGGACTGGACGATGTATTCCGATTTTTCCTTGCGGCGATGAGCCATCCGTCCGCCTAGGCGCCAAACGGGACTTGGCTCCGTGAAGGCTCCCGTTGCCGGGATCTCGTTTACGGCGATCGGGCTTTCTGACGCTAGAAGGATGTGTCTCTCTGTGCAGGCGCCTCGTGCCCGGTGAAGCTAACAAGGCGTGGTTAATGTAAAATATCGTTCTATTCTTGTCAAGTAAAAAATGAAACCGGGGGGAGCGGAAGACCCCAGGAGCCGTCCGGGGGGCGCGCCCTACCTGGGGAGGCCAAAAATCCCCTGCGGAACCTTCTGCCAGTCGGCCAAAAACCGTTCGAGCCCGACGTCGGTCAGGGGGTGTTTGACGAGCTGCTCGAGGACGGGTGGAGGGACCGTGACTACATGGGCGCCCACCAGGGCGGCCTCGACCACATGGCGGGGGTGCCGGATACTGGCGGCCAAGACCTGGGCGGCGAGATTGTACGTCCTATAGATGGCGACGAGGTCCCGGACGACATCCATGCCGACGTGCGCGTAATCGTCCAGGCGTCCGATAAACGGGCTCACAAAGGTCGCCCCCGCCTTGGCCGCGAGGAGGCCCTGTGTCGCCGAGAAGACCAGGGTCACGTTGACACGGATGCCCTCGCTGCTCAGATCCCTGACCGCCCTGAGCCCTTGTTTCAGCATCGGTATCTTCACCACCACGTTATCGGCGATCTTGGCGATCTCCCGCCCCTCGGCCATCATCTCCTCGTAGGTCTTGCCAACCACCTCGACGCTGACCGGGCCGGGAACGATCCGGCAGATCTCCTCGACCACCTCCCGGAAGTCTGCCCCCTCCTTGGCGATCAGGGACGGATTGGTGGTCACCCCATCGATCAGCCCATGCTGCACCGCGTCCCGGATCATCTTCACGCTGGCGCTATCCATAAAGATCTGCATCGCGCTCCTCCTCAACGTGCCATGCCGTCTCGTGAAGTGCCAGCTAGCAGGCTAGCATGCTAGAAAGCTGGAATGCTCAAGAGCCGACAGTCAGCCTCCGTTCTCCCCTCCTAGCGTCCTCGCTTTCTAGCCTTCCAGGGTGCTAGCGTCCTAGCGTTTCTTATTGGGGTCGGGGTCCGAAAATCGCCGTCCCGATCCGGACCATGGTCCCCCCCTCCTCCACGGCGACCTCGAAGTCGTGGCTCATGCCCATGGAGAGATGCCTCAGGCTCAGCTCGGGGAAGCGGGAGGTGGCCTCCCCCCGGAGCCGGGTCAACCGCCGAAAGTAGGGCCGGACCCCGTCGGGGTCCGGATCGAAAGGGGGCATGGCCATCAGCCCTTCAATGCTCAGGTGTGGGAGAGACCCTACTCTCTCTAGCAGAGGGAAGAGTTCGATTGCGGTCACTCCGGTCTTGGTCGGTTCCTCGGCGACATTCACCTCGACCAACGTTCGGACCCGCTTGCCCAGGGTGGATCCTGCGTTATCCAGTTCCTGCGCAAGCTTCCACGAATCGAGGGAGTGGATCCAATCAAAAAGCCGCACCGCCAGTCGCGCCTTGTTGGTCTGGAGGTGTCCCACCATGTGCCACCGGCAGGGGGCATTGATCTCGGCCATCTTAGCCTTTGCCTCCTGCACCCGATTCTCTCCAATATCGCTGATACCGGCGGCGATGGCCTCCTCAATGGTGGAGGCTGGAAAGCTCTTCGCCACGGCCACCACAAGAACCTCCCCCGGATCTCGGCCCACCCGCAAGGCCGCCGCCGCGATCCGTTCCCGGACGCTCTCGACCCGCTCCTTGATGGTCATTGCGGTGGTCAACCCTCGCTCCTGCCGCTAAGCTAACAGACCGCAGGGGGGGTGTCAATTGCACTCTCGGCTGTCGGCCGTCGGCTGTCAGCAGTCAGCACAGGAAGGAGGCGCCAGCGATCAGCTATCAGCGAATCGGCTCTGACCGCTGCTCTGCTGGACTTTGGACGTTGGACTTTCGACTGCCAGCCATGAACTATGAACCGTGAACCATGAACTAGATCAAAGCGATGACGCTCATCATCCGGCCCGTCTTCGGCTTTTCGGCCCGATATGAATAAAAG
>JAHFDE010000210.1 GCA_023249165.1 Candidatus Methylomirabilota bacterium
GGGCCTCTCATGTTGTGGGAGTAAGTACAAAGATTCACATGCTCATCGAGTATTTTCCCATCCTCCTGTTCATCGTCGCCGCGGTCCTCTTCGCGGGAGGCTCGGTCCTCCTCTCGTCGCTGATGGGCCCAAGCCGACCCGGCCCGGTGAAGCTGGAACCGTACGAATGCGGCATCGCCCCCGTGGGGCTCGCCCGGGAGCGATTCTCTA
Organism: Candidatus Methylomirabilota bacterium; assembly: GCA_023249165.1. Classification (GTDB taxonomy): domain Bacteria; phylum Methylomirabilota; class Methylomirabilia; order Methylomirabilales; family CSP1-5; genus CSP1-5. The sequence continues at coordinate 211 of JAHFDE010000210.1, forward strand.
TCAAGTTCTATTTGGTAGCGATGCTCTTTATCATCTTCGATATCGAGATCATCTTTCTCGTCCCCTGGGCGGTGATCTACCGGGACCTCGGATGGTTCGCCTTCCTGGAGATGGGGGCCTTCCTGCTGGTGTTGGTCCTGGGACTCATCTATGTCTGGCGCAAGGGAGGGCTCGAGTGGGACGAGCCAGAGCATCGTGCGGCCACGCGTGACCGTGGCGTCTCCCAGGCGGCGGGGGATCTCGGGGGAGGATGAGGGGATGCTGTCGGCAAAGCTCCACCAGGCCTGCGCTGAACTCCTCACGCGATATCCGGGAAAGCGGTCGGCCCTCCTCCCGCTCCTGCACCTGGTCCAGGGGGAGGTGGGGTACCTTACCCCCGAGTCTATGGGGGAGGTGGCGGGGCTGCTCGAGATGCGTCCCACCGATGTCTGGGAGACGGCCAGCTTCTATACGATGTATCATTTTCGGCCTATCGGGCGATGTCACATCGAGGTCTGCCACAATCTCTCGTGCACCCTCTTGGGGGCGGAATCGCTTCTCGATCATCTGAAGGGGCGGTTGCAGATCAGGGAAGGCGAGACCACGCCCGACGGCCGGTTCACCTTGGGGAGGACCGAGTGCCTCGCCGCCTGCGATGGCGCGCCCGTGATCCAGGTCAACGGACGGCACTACGGGCCGCTCGACCGGACCCGGCTGGAAGAGCTCCTGGCGTCATTCGCCCGCGAGGAACTTCCGCAGACCTACCGGTACCCTTCCTCGCCCACACCGGCTCCAGCCGGCGCCCCTGAAAAGATCCTGCACCGCAATCTCCTCGATCCGGGCTACGACGGCAGCATCGAGGCCTATCTCGCCCGGGGTGGCTACCGGGCGGCAGCCAAGGCCCTTGGCAATCTTCAGCCTCCCGAGATCATCGACATGGTCAAGCGATCCGGTCTTCGCGGCCGGGGCGGCGCCGGCTTTCCTACCGGGGTCAAGTGGGGGTTTATCCCCAAGGACCCTGGCGTCCCGAAATACCTTCTCTGTAACGCCGACGAAGGAGAGCCAGGGACGTTCAAGGATCGCCAGCTGCTAGAGCGGGACCCGCACCAGCTACTGGAGGGGATAATCATTGCGAGTTACGCCATCGGGGCCGAGGTCTCGTACGTCTATCTTCGGGGCGAATTCCTGGACGGTCTGGCAGTGCTGGAACGGGCTCTCGCGGAGGCCTATGCCCGGGGCTACCTGGGAAAGAACATCCTTGGCAGCCGCCTGAATCTGGATGTCTACGTGCATCGGGGGGCCGGGGCCTATATCTGTGGGGAGGAAACAGCCCTGATCGAATCCCTGGAGGGCAAGCGGGGCGAACCCAGGATCCGCCCCCCCTTTCCCGCAGTGAAGGGTGTCTATCAGTGTCCGACGGCGGTCAACAATGTGGAGACCCTCTGCAACATCCCGCACATCGTCCTCCGGGGCGCGGAGTGGTATGCCAGTCTGGGAACCCCCAAGAGTACCGGCACCCGGGTCTTCTCGGTGAGTGGTCATGTCCGCTACCCGGGAAACTACGAGCTGCCGCTGAATGCTACGCTCAGGGAGTTGATCTTTGGGTATGCCGGCGGGATCCCGGACAACCGGAGACTCAAGGCGATCATCCCGGGGGGGAGCTCCGCTGCGGCCCTGACCGCAGACCACCTGGATGTCGGCCTGGACTTCGAATCACTCGCCGCTGCCGGATCGATGGGGGGTTCCGGGGCCGTCATCGTCATGGACGAGACGACGTGCATGGTGAAGGTCGGGGAGGTGGTCAACCGGTTCTATCACCATGAATCATGCGGCCAGTGTACCCAGTGCCGGGAGGGGACCGCCTGGCTTCACAAGATGTTGAAGCGGATCGAACAGGGGGGAGGGCGGTTGGCCGATCTCGAAACCCTGAAGGATGTCTGTCGCAATATGAAGGGACAGACGATCTGCGTCCTGAGCGATTCGGCGGCGATGCCTACGGAAAGCTATCTGAAGTACTTCCGGGAGGAGTTCGAGGCGCACATCGAGCAGGGACGATGCCCCTTCCGCAAATAGCTGTCAGCCGTGGACTGCCAGCTGCTGGGAGGCTGGAAGGCTGGAACGCTTTAACGCTGCAAGAAACGGGCGTAAAGGATATCCTTCCCATCGAGCGTTGTAGCATCCAAGCCTTCTAGCATTCTAGCGTGCCAGCGGTCGAGGTGAATGACATGCGCGAAGGAAGAGCATGAGCGAAGAAACGCGAAAGCTGGTCACGGTGACCATCGACGGCCGGCAGATATCGGTCGCGCCCGGAACCACCATCATCCAGGCGGGAGAGCGGCTCGGGATCGAGGTCCCCCATTACTGCTATCACCCCGGGCTGCCCATCGAGGGGGTCTGCCGGATGTGTCTCGTGGAGGTGGAGAAGTTCCCGAAACTCGCCATCGCGTGTGCGACGCCGGTGAATGAGGGGATGGTCGTCCATACGGGGACCCCGCAGGTGGAAGAAGCCAGGCGAGGGGTCCTGGAGTTCTATCTGCTCAACCATCCCTTGGACTGTCCCATCTGCGACAAAGGGGGGGAGTGTCCGCTCCAGGACTACACCATGCGGTACGGCCCCGGCGCGAGTCGGACCGTCGAGGAGAAAGTCCATCGGGACAAGCACCGCCCCCTCGGCCCTCACATCATTTTCGATGCCGAGCGGTGCATCCTCTGCACGCGGTGTGTGCGGTTCTGCCGGGATATCGTCGGGACGGG
>JAHFDE010000211.1 GCA_023249165.1 Candidatus Methylomirabilota bacterium
CACCATCGAGGCGGTCAAGGCCGCCTTGGCGCGCACCACCTCCCAGCGGGCCGCCTCGATCGCCTCGGCGCGCGCACCGGCGAGGAGCAGGTTCAGTCGCTCCTGGGCCGCCTTGTGCTGCTCCTGGGCCACCTGATGCCGGTTCAGGGCGGCGTCCCGATCCAGGGAAGAGATGGCGCCCTCGGCATAGAGTCCCTGATACCGCTCCCAGTCGAGACGCGCCTTCTCGAGATTTGCCGCAGCTTGGGCGACGGCTGCGCGCGCCTCCTTGATCTCCTGCTCCCGGGCCCCGGCCAGGAGTTCAGCGAGTTGAGCCTCGGCCTTGGCCACGCTCGCCCGGTCCCGGGCGACCGCCGCCGCGTACTCCGCACTCTCCAGGCGGGCGATCACCTGCCCTGCCTTGACCGCATCCCCCTCCCTGACCAGAAGATCCTTAATGCGTCCCAAGACCTTCGTTCCCACCCTGACCTCGGTCGCCTCAATAGTCCCTGTCCCTTCCAGGATCTTTCCTGCAGAGTTCCGGGCCAGGCTCAAAGCGATGAGGGCGCCCCCGAGAACCACAACCGCGAGTGCAAGAATGGCGATCTTTCGAAGAGACACGGCGGCTACTCCAAGAGGTCCGGGGCTGAGTTATCCCTGGCCTATGACCTTCTTGAACTCGGCCTCGTTCAAGACGGGGATACCGAGACGTCGGGCGTCGTCGTGCTTGGAGCCGGGGTCGGCGCCGGCCACGACATAATGGGTCTTCTTGCTCACCGAGGCAGTGACGCGGCCTCCCAGGCGGATGATGGCGACCTTGGCCTCGTCGCGACTGAAGTCTTCGAGGGTGCCGGTCAGGACGAAGGTCTTTCCGGCCAGCGGCTTCTTCCCACCCGCGGCCGTTTGTTCGGTCATCTTGACCCCGACATCCTGCAAGCGTTCGATGACCCGGCGGTTCTCTTTCTGCGCGAGAAACTGGGCCAGGCTCGACGCGATGCGAGGGCCGATGCCGTAAATTTCGGCCAGCTCCTCCTCGGTCGCACTCAGGAGCTTTTCCATGCTTCCGTAGTGTTGCGCGAAGAGAGAAGCGGCATGTTCGCCGACGTGCCGGATGCCGAGAGCGAAGAGCAAGCGGGCGAGCCCCCGCCCCTTGCTCCGTTGAATGGCTTCGGACAGGTTCGTCGCGGATTTCTGGGCCAGGCGCTCGAGCGACGCCAGCGTCTCCACGTCAAGGTGGTACAGATCCGCAAAGTCTTTCACCAGGCCGCGGTCCACCAGTTGATTCACGACCGCCTCGCCCAGATGCTCGATGTCCATCGCCCGGCGCGAACCGAAATGAAGCAGTCGCTCCTTGAGCTGGGCTGGGCAGGCCGCATTGTCGCACCGCCAGACCACTTCCCCCTCCGGCCGGTGGGCCCGCCCTCCGCAGGCCGGACAGTGGGTGGGCATCCTGAATTTGGGGCGGCTTTTGTGCTCCGGCTCGGGGACGACCTCTACGACGTGCGGGATCACATCCCCGGCCCGCTCGATCAGGACCAGGTCTCCCTCGCGCACGTCGAGGCGGGCAATCTCGTCGGCATTGTGGAGGGTTGTCCGGCTGATCGTGGCGCCGGCGATCTCCACGGGATCGACCTCGGCCGACGGCGTCAGGGCGCCGGTCCGGCCGACGTTAATCAGGATCCGGCGGATCCGCGTCCGGGCCTGCTGCGACTTGAACTTGAAGGCGATGGCCCAGCGCGGGTGATGCGTGGTGAAACCCAGGGCCTCTTGCTGAGCCAAGCTGTTCACCTTCAGCACAACGCCGTCACTCTCAAAGCCCAGCTCGCTCCGCTTCGCCTCCATCTCGTCATGGTAGGCGATGGCGGCATCCAGGTTACGGCAGCGTCGTGCACCGGGGCTCACGGGGAGGCCGGAGGCGCGAAACGCCTCGAGCACCTCCCAGTGGGTGCGGAGGTTCGCGGAGGGGCTGGACGCGGCCAGCTGGTAGAGTACGACGTCCAGGGGGCGTGTGGCCGTGATCCTGCTATCCTTCTGGCGGACCGAGCCGGCGGCCGCGTTCCGCGGATTGGCGAAGGCAGCCTCGCCCGCCTCTTCGAGATCGCGATTTAGCTTTTGAAAGGCCTCCCGCCACATGAAAACCTCTCCTCGGATCTCGAGCTGTTCATACCGGGCGAGCGGCCCCCGCAGCACCTTCGGCAGGTTCCGAATGGTCCGCAAGTTGTGCGTCACGTCCTCACCCACCCGACCGTCTCCGCGGGTGGCGCCGCGGACGAAGGCGCCACGCTCGTAGACCAGGGCGATGCCCAGGCCGTCGATCTTTGGTTCGCAGACATATTTGAACGTCCCATCAGGGACGATCCGCTTGATGCGGGCCTCGAATTCGCGGACATCCTCTTCGGACGTGGCGTTATCGAGAGACAGCATGGGACTACTGTGCCGGACCGGCGCAAAGCCCTCGGCAATCTCGCCTCCGACTCTCTGGGTAGGGGATTCGGGAGTGATGAGCTCCGGATGCTGCTCCTCTAACCGCTTGAGTTCGTTGAAGAGCTTGTCGTGCTCGGCGTCAGAAATCTCAGGGCGGGCCAGCACATAATAAAGGTAGTCGTGGCGGCGGATCAGCCTCCGCAGCTCCTCCACCCTCGCCCTGGCCTTCTCGACACCCTTCATGCCCCCGCTCCACGCGCCCTTACGCAGCCGGCCTTCGAGTATACCCCCCTCTCCCACCCCACGCAACGCCTCCCCCCTTACGGCGAAAATGTCCTTGACATGCACAGCCAGGCTATCTATCATGAAATAGCCTTTTAAGTGGGCCCGGTGAGGCCCGTAAAGGAGCCGCGATTGAAGATCCCAATTGTAGCGGAAGTATATGGACCTCCTCACCTGAGGGTGAGGAGGTTTTTTTATGCCCGCTGAGGGAGCCATGCAGAGCCGCGAAAAGGCACAGATCATGGATGGAGC
>JAHFDE010000212.1:0-2509 GCA_023249165.1 Candidatus Methylomirabilota bacterium
CGTCTTTTCCTTGGGAGCGCAATTCCTAGGACAAAGGGCGATCGAGCCGCCGTATCCAAACTGTGGCCGGGATCCAAGCCCAGACTTCCTCGGATGCAGCCGGAGCGACTGCCCGTGAGAATGAAGTCTACAGTTCTGTTCCTCACAGCGGTGATTCTGACCGTGATGAGCATCGGTGCCTGGGCTTCATGTGCCGTGCGGCTCAACGAACTGCTTGCTTCGGGAGGCGCCCTGGGAGACGAGGAAGGGGAGCGGGGGGGCTGGGTCGGACTCTACAACGATGGTCGCGAGCGGGTCGATCTGAGCGATTTCGAGCGCTCCGCGAGAAGAGTCGGTAATTCGCACCGAGGTTCTCGCTGGGGGAACCAGATCCTCAAGCGCGGGCGAGCGTTCCTCCACGACTCCATAGTTGCCGACCCCAGAGGTTGCATGGACTGGGGACTCAAACTCCGCCGGGGATTCTTGGAGAATCCAAGACGTGTGCGCACTACAACATCCTACGAATTCTGGCGACGAGGCGGAGATGGTGGACGCGGTGAGCATCGCACGTCACCTGTTCACTGCCAGAGAGCCGCCAGTCTGTCCCGCCGCGGTGGATGCGAACGACGATGGCCGAATATACGCAACAAATATAGTCGTGATACTCAAGTATTTTTTCTGGGATCGCTTCGAGCGCACACTTCCTTTCCCCGCGCCTGGTTTGTGGTCCGAGCGACGATGAGTTGCACCGCGAAGCGTGATCTCCAGGCGGAGTGGCACGCTCACTCCCCCCTGTCATTTTCGCCATCGGCAGAATAGCCGACTGTTCGGGGGTCACGTGCCTTGAAATAATGCTCCTCGTTCTCTCCGTGGAGTGGTTCCGCGGAGGGTTGTTTCTGGATCTCGCAATCCATAGGAGGTGCTTCATGAATCCCACAGTTTTGCTCATCCTCTCTTTGGCGTTATTCGGTGGGGCCTTCGCGGCCCCACGGCCCACCAGGACGCTCGATGACGATACTGCCCGACTGACCTTGGGCGGTACATGCTTTCAGGGTCGCAGATGCATTCGGGTGGCGGATTGTGATTCCTACAATCTCGCCATCGGCACGACCTCTGGCTGCCCGCTGCCTACAGGGTACTCGAACTGCTACACATGCACCAATGGGAACGCAGACATCAATAATTGCGTTGTAGGAGGAGCGCTGGAGTGCAAGAGCATCCCCGGTGGGATCGACTGCGGCCTGATCGAGGTGGGACACTGCACCGGAACCACCTGTGTGTTCTCCTGGGAGACCGACGAGTCCTGTACCGACGGTCTGAATTGCCAGGTGGGGTGTTAGCGCGGTAGTTCAAGCCAGAGAGACAATGACCCGTGTTGCGAGTCTGGTCCTACTGACTCACAACACGGGGTTTTACAGGAGATTCGATATGTGGGGTGTAATCTCTCCGACATTATGTTTTTGGCTCGCGCTTGGAGCCCCAGTCAACGAGGCTTGGGGAAAGGACGATCCCGCTTCCCGCGCGCAATTCTTGACGTGGGCAAAACAAGTAAGCTTTCGGTCCTTGGAATGTACGTTCACGACTACAGTTACCCGATCGGCGGTCCGAACGGAGGTGCTCCGTGGGGCATGGAGAACAAAGTTCGAGCCCTTCTTCTCACAGCTACTCTCGTATAAAAAATATGTCGAGGATCAACTGTCAGAGGAAACGAGGCTTTCCTGGGACTCAGCGGCTGGGGAAGGGCGCACATTTCACCGAGACGCCCGGAGGGCCAAGGGCTCAGGGACGATCCACCAAACACCGCCAAAGGGATTCGGCAAGGCCAAGTTGCCCAGCGATAATTTTCTCCTCTTATTCGAGGATCGACCCCTCGCACGCGCTTTAGAGCTGGGGACAGTGAACTTTCGAACCATTTCGATGTCTACATCCAAAGGGAACCGAACGGTGGTCTTCCTCTTCCAAACCGGCGACTCAGGCTTGTACGTCTACATTTTGGATTTCGCAACCTTATACCCTCTACTTGAAGTAAGGTTTTACACGAAGCCGAACGAGATGAGTGCGCGGCAGAAGGGTTCGGCCCTTGCCGAGCCTTTGGAATTGCCGCAAGGCTTCGAGGGAGCCGTATGCGTTGTTAAGAAGGTGGTCACTGAGTGGGCAGATGTCGGCGGGCGACCCCTTCCTGTGGCATGGAGACTCTACCACGCGTTAGCGGAGCCTGACATCGAGGTCACTATCCGCCTGCTTCCCGAAACACTCCGAGTTGACAGGATCTTGGAGGAACGCCCGTTCGGTTTTGACTGGCCGCCGAACATCTCGGTCTTTGATGACGCGCGGGGCATAGGATCGCTGATCCCGGGGTCGGGTGAAGGCATCTCGCCGGAGCAGACCTCAGAGGAGGACCTCGACCATCTCCTCCAGGTCGGAGGATTTCTCGTAGCGGGCACTGGTACTCCGGAAAAGGCGACTCAGCGCACCACTGGCTGCGGGGCGAACGTCCTTTATTTAGTTCATGCAATCCTTGGGCACTCGA
>JAHFDE010000212.1:2519-2937 GCA_023249165.1 Candidatus Methylomirabilota bacterium
ACTCGAGGCCTCTTGGAGAGCTTGTCGACGGCCTTCGCATCTGCCCTGGCAAGCCAGAGACTTCCATCGCCCAGCTTGTGGCAGTCGCGAGCGCCTCCGGGGTGGAGGCAGTGGCGACTGAGGACACGGCCGAATCGGTCTTGAAGGAGTCGAAAGACCCAATGATTCTGTATGCGCTTTGGAATCCCGGCCCAAACGTTGAGGGGGCACAAAGCGTTGGCCACTTCCTGCTTGTCGATGGTTATGATCGCAGCACGGATACCTTTCGGGTGTTCGATCCTCCTGCTCTTCCATCTCGGTCTCAAGCAGCCACTGTTTTGCAGGCATGGACCGGCAAAGCGGTCCTCTTTGGCGAAGCAGGACGGAGGGTGATTGCCGGCTCTTCATGGCTCGCGTTCGGAAAACGCCTCGTTCTTGC
>JAHFDE010000213.1 GCA_023249165.1 Candidatus Methylomirabilota bacterium
CGGAGGGGAAGCGGAGCGGCCTTCGGCCGCATTTTTTTCTGTGAGGGCGCCGTGCCGAAACTCCGGCCTCCAGCCTCCAGCCTCCAGCCTGGAGTTCGTCGGGCGTCAGCCCGGCGAACTCGTGCGATTGGCACGGGTCTCAGACAGGAGGTGTAAGTCCTTTCCCGGGGCCCTGACGGAGGGAACCCGACACCGATGAGACAAGGGCCCGAGGGTGACCGAGGGTCTGGTGGAAGTCGTAGGTGCGCGACCGTACCGAGCGAAAGCGAAGCGCCGTAAGGCCCTGCGGGAAAGAGTACGGGTGAGCTGGCGAGCAGCAGCGAAGCCCGATATCCGTTGGCCCAAGGGGTAGTGGCGACGGGATGGGCGCAAAGTCTGTGATCCTTACCCAACGAGATCTGCCGGGTTCCGCGCAGACGAGGGATAAGAAACCGCGTCCCTGTGAAGAACCCATCTGGGTATGAAACGAAGCCATCGTGGCTGATACAGCCAGGGAACATCCTGGGGCAACGCAGGGGGTTTACCCACTCGAGTGGTAGTCCGTAGAACGAGAGAACGAAAGATGACGACCCGGCAGAAGTCAGAGAACCGTGAGACACCACAAGGCCACCGAAAGGTGGTCCCAACCCGGAGCGACGAGCCGCCCGGGGGAGGGAAAGCGGTTCCGGTCAACCAACAAGCCGAGCAGCTCTCGCTGTTCTTCGGATCAGCTGAATGTCCCAAGTCGCAAGATAAGGGAGCCAACACGGGAAAGACCCGCCACCATCGGCGGGACGACCCGAGTGCGGTGCCTCAGCCGAAGGACAAGGGGGAACAAGCCAGGCTGGCGACGCTGGAGATGGTTACGGGATTTCTGGAACTTGCGTTCGAGAAAGTGGCAGCGAACAAAGGGGCCCCGGGGCCGGATCGGCAGACGATCTCCCAAGTGCGTGAGCACCAGGGAGTCATCATCCCCGAGCTGTGGCGAGCACTGCTGGATGGATCCTACCGGCCGGGAGATATCCGGCGGGTGTGGATACCAAAGAGCGGCGGCCAGCGCGGGCTGGGCATCCCCAACGTGGTCGATCGTGTGGTGCAAGAAGCCGTGCGGATGGTGCTCGAGCCGCTGTACGAGCCGACTTTCCACAACCAAAGCCACGGGTTTCGCGCCGAACGTGGGTGCCACACGGCAGTTGCACTCGCCACGGAGTACCTCAACGAAGGGTTCGAGTGGGTGGTAGACCTCGATATCGAGAAGTTCTTCGATGCGGTCAACCGCCAGCGGCTCCTCGCGCGGCTCGCACAGCGCGTGACGGACAAACGCATCCTCGTGCTCGTCGGACGGATGCTCTCAGCGAATGTGATCATGCCGGATGGCGTGCGAGTGAGCACGGAAGACGGTCTGCCTCAGGGTGGCCCGCTCTCACCCTTGCTTGCGAACATCGTGCTCGACGAGCTCGACACCGAGCTCGTTCGACGCGGCCACCGGTTCGTGCGCTATGCGGACGACGCCAATATTTACGTCCGCAGCGAACGGGCCGGGCAACGGGTGATGGCCAGCATTACGGGATTCATCGAGAAGCGCTTGCGCCTCAAGGTCAACGCCAGCAAAAGCGCCGTCGCTCGTCCGGGAACGCGGCATTTCCTGGGATTCCGGCTTTGCCGGTCGCCCCAAGGAGAGGGTGTGGACATCCAACTCTCAGAGCGGTCTGAACGACGGCTCCGCGAGAAAGTCCGCGACCTCACGCCACGGATCTGGGGGAGCTCGATCACCGCATGCATCGGCCAGATCAACACCTATATCACGGGGTGGCTCGGCCACTTCAGGATATGCACGCCGGTAGTGGAGTGGACCCTCCGGGCGACGGATGCGCACATCCGCCGCCGCTTACGGGCGATCCAGCTCAAACACTGGAAGACCAAGCGAACGATAGCCCGACGACTCATCAAGCTGGGCACTTCACGCGCAGGGGCCTTCAAAGCCGTCTTCCGCGGCAAGAAGTCTCTCTGGGCGCTGAGCCACACCACGGCCACTGAACGGGCCCTGCCCGTGGCCTACTGGACCAAACGTGGCCTGCTCTCGCTGCAAAGCAAGTGGCAGCAGATCGCCCGCACCCGCGACGCCTCCCAGCAGCTCCGGCTGCCGTGGAGATAGGACGAGGTCGTAAAACGGCCGACAACGGGGGGAACTCCGCAAGGAGGGAAAGCCGCTGTCCCGAAGAGCCGGATGTGAAAAGCACTTGTCCGGTTCCGTGAGAGGTGCCCCCGGGTAACCGGGGGCGCCTACTCGATCTACAGACTGATCGAGCGTGCCTCCTCGAATCCGTGCCCGATGTGCTTCCAGATTCTCCACATGGCGTAGGGGGTCAGCACAATCACCCAGGCGGGGACGAAGGACAGCCAGTGGGGATCGGAGCCGGGGGGTGCCCACCAGGGGAAGAGGGCGCCGTGCAGGCGCAGGTAGTGATCGGGCACCTGCTCCGGCGAGAGCTCGCCGGCGATCAGCGGGGAGTAAACGTAGATACCAAACGCCAGGCCCAGCAGCAGACCTCGGACCTCGCGACGCAGATCTCTTTTCATGTTCCTCTCTCTCGCTCACCGATCAGCAATGCGACAACCGGGCGGTGCGCCGCCCCGTGCCTTGTTTATTCAGGGTCGAAATGCCCTACGGAGGACAGTCCCGGACACAAGAATGTTCCCGCCGCAAAACTTTCCCCTCCGGATGGCTTAGCTAAATGATGACGATGTCTCGACCCGGCGTACTCACCCTGCTGCTCTGCGTGCTGGCCCCGCTGCCGCGCGCCTTCGCCACCGATCCGGAGCCCCGCTCCGGCCGCTACGCGATCCCGGCTCTCTTCTCGAGCGACGTGACCCCGGGCTCCGAACGGCTGCCCCAGCTGATGTCGCGCCTGCGCCAGTCGCAGACC
>JAHFDE010000214.1 GCA_023249165.1 Candidatus Methylomirabilota bacterium
GCCTGAGCCGACAGGCCTGTCGGGCGCCGCGCTCCTCCGGGTAGTGCTCGAAGAAGGGGAACACCCCGGCGGCCCGAAACGTCTCCTCGACCGCGGGAGGGAGCGCCAGCAGACTCACATCGCCATCAAAGCGCCGGAGCCGGCACAGGGTGCTGGTCAAGACCTCGAGACTCTTCTCGTTCACCGAACGCAGGCGGCGACAGTCCAGAATGACCTGGAGGTACCCCTCTGCCGCCACCTTGATGATGGCCTCGCGGAGCGCCATCATCCGCACGAGATCAATAGACCCTGCCAGCCGCAGGATCGCGATCCGTTCCGCTCTCTGTTTCTCCACTATGACCATCTCTGCTCCATGGCTAGTGCCGTTCCAACTTGTTCAGGCCACAAACTGACTGCAACCCAAGCGCCAGAAGTCCGTAATTGTCAGCCGTCCAGATCACTGCGAATGATTGAAACGGCACTAGATTCCCAATTGAGCCAACTTCGTGGCGATATCTTCGAAGGTGACCGGGGAGGTCGTCAGGAACTGCTCCCAACGCTCCCGATCCCAGATCTCGATCCGATTCAGGGCCCCGACGATAATCACCTCCCGATTGAGACTGGCCTTCTCCCGGTGCTGGGGAGGGATCAGGATGCGCCCTTGCCCATCAACCGGACTCTCAGTCGCCCCCGAATAGAAGAGGCGGAGGAAGGCGCGGATGTCCTTTTCAAAGTTGCTCTGGTTTTGGATCTTTTCCTCGAACCGTGCCCAGACATCGAGCGGGTAGGCCGTGATACAGGCGTCAAAGTCGGTAAGGACGAGAATGTTCTGTCCCCGCTTCTTCAGCGTCTGACGGAATCTGGCCGGGATGCTGAGCCGGCCTTTATCATCGATGGTGTGTGGGAATCGTCCGATGAATCTCATGATCTTCCCGAATATGCACCTTTTATACCATTGCTTCCCACCTCATCCCACTTCGCGGCCGAAAATATCGTTTTAGAATCCTCTTGTCAAGAAAAATCAACAGGTTCCGATGATTTTATTTCCTCGCGGGACGACCCCAGTATGTTGGGTTGGAGAGGGATAGGGACGGGCAGATCTGGGGCGGGGGCGGCGGAATGCCCGAGGAGAGGGGCTGGACGTGGAGAACCTCTCAGAGGGTTGCGGCAATCCGGTTCTGCTCGTCGAGGAGGACGATCCTTGGCTTGTGCTCCCCCGCCCGAGCCTCTTCGACCATGCCGTAGGCGGCAATGATCAAACGATCGCCAGGATGCGCCAGCCGCGCCGCTGCCCCGTTGACGACGACCGTGCCGGAACCGGCCTCCCCGGCGAGGGTGTAGGTCTCGAAGCGCGCGCCGGTGCTGACGTTATAGACCTGCACTTGCTGGTACGGGAGGACATCGGCCGCGGCGAGGATTGTCTCATCGATGGTGATACTCCCCTCGTACTGCAGATTCACCTCTCGCACCACGGCCCGGTGAATCTTGGATGCCAGCATGATCCGATGCATGGTCGCCTCCCCCTTCAGTCAATGACGATCGATCACAAGGTTGTCGATGAGACGGACCTTCGAAAAGCGGACGGCGAGCAGCGCGACGGCTGGACCTTCCACCGTCTCCAGCGGTTCGAGGGAGCCGGGATGGCATACGGCGACATAATCAATCGTGGCGGTGGTCCCCTCCTGGATCATCCGCCGCATCCCCTCCGCCAGCCCTGGGGCATCGCGCTCACCGCGCCTGACCTGATCGGCGGCCCACCCGAGGGCCCGGTACAACACCGGAGCCTGTCGCCGCTCACCCGGCGTGAGATGGACGTTGCGAGAGGACATGGCAAGCCCATCCGGCTCCCGGACGGTGGGCAGCACGACCACCTCGATATCCATATCGAGATCCCGGACCATGCGCGTGATGACGCACGCCTGCTGGTAATCCTTCTGGCCAAAGTAGGCCCGGTGCGGTTTCACAATATGGAAAAGCTTCGCCACGATCGTCGTGACCCCCCGGAAGTGCCCGGGGCGGTAGGTGCCTTCCCACCGGCGCGTGAGTCCCTCGACCTCGACGAAGGTCCCGTACCTGTCCGGATACATGCTCTTCTGTTCCGGGACGAAGACGAGATCGGCCCCCTCGGCGGCCGCCTTGGCGAGATCCCCTTCGAGATCGACCGGATAACTCTCCAGATCCTCCTGCCGGTCAAACTGGGTCGGGTTGACAAAGATGCTCACCGCCAGGATGGGGTTCTCGCGGCGGGCGGTGCGCAAGAGGGAGAGGTGACCTTCGTGCAGGTAGCCCATGGTGGGGACGAAGCCGATTGCCCTCCCCTCCGCACGAAGCGCGCTCGCCCGCCTGTGCATCTGGGCGGCGTCGCGGAGAACCTCCATCGCCTCAGCCCCGCCCGAGAGTCTTGACCTGCCGACGCCGTCGGTCGAGCCGCTCTTGCCATCGCCGGACCTCCCCTTCATCGAGGCGAAAGGCATGCTCGGGGCCGGGAAACTCGCCGGCCTTGACCTCCTGGCGGTACCGGGTGAAGGCCGCCGCGATGATCTCCTTCAGGTTCGCGTAGCGCTTGACGAACTTGGGGGTGAAGTCGTCGAAGAGCCCGAGGAGGTCGTTCGTCACCAGCACCTGGCCATCGCAAGAGGACCCCGCGCCGATGCCGATGGTCGGGATCCGGAGCTCTCCGGTGATCACCTCCGCCACCTGCCAGGGGATGCCTTCGAGCACGAGCGCGAAGATCCCCACCTCCTCGAGGAGTAGGGCGTCTTCCCGCAAACGCTCAGCCGCCGCCGCGGTCCGGCCCTGAACCTTGAAGCCCCCGAACTGATGGACCATCTGGGGGGTCAGCCCGAGGTGGCCCATCACGGGGATGCCGACGGATGTGAGACGCCGCGTGAGGTCAGCGACCTCGCGTCCCCCCTCCAGCTTGACC
>JAHFDE010000083.1 GCA_023249165.1 Candidatus Methylomirabilota bacterium
AACACGGATGCGCTCAACCTGAGCGCGGCGGGGATCACAACGGACAAGCGCGGAAATATTCTGGTGAACGAGCGACTCGAGACCAACGTGCCGGGGGTCTACGCCTTGGGAGACGTCAAGGGGGGACCGGCCTTCACCCACATCTCGTACGACGATTTCCGCATCATCAAGACCAACCTGCTCGACGGGGGCAATGCCACCACGAACGGCCGCCTCGTCCCGTACACGGTCTATATCGACCCGCAACTGGGTCGCGTCGGGATGACGGAGGCCGAGGCGAGAGCCCAGGGCCGCCGGATCCGCGTGGCCAAGATCCCTATGAAGTGGGTGGCCCGGGCCCTAGAAATGGACGAGTCGCGCGGGCTCATGAAGGCCGTGGTGGATGCCGAGACGAACCAGATCCTGGGCTGTGCCGTCCTCGGGGTCGAAGGCGGCGAGCTCATGTCGATGCTGTCGATTGCGATGATGGGCCGGGTTCCCTACACCACGCTGCGCGACGCCATCTTCGCCCACCCGACCCTCGCCGAGGCCTTCAACAACCTCTTCGACACGTTCGAAGATTGAGGGCTATTTCGACACTAGCGGGACTGCCTAAGGATTCCCATGAACAGGACTCCTCATGGTACCCATACCACGTTCAGGGCCATCTGTCCGGCCGCCTCTCGTTGCAGTGTATCCCCGGTGACGAAGGGAATGCGCATTCCCGATGCTGCCTGGAACACGAGGGCCGACGCCACGTGGACAGCATCCAGGGTCCTCAGTCCGGTTGCCTGGATCAAGTCCTCGCCCCGCTCGAGCACCGGCGGAGTCACTTCTACCAGCTCCCAATAGGTCCGATCCCTCTGGAGACGAGAAAGAATGGCTGAGAAGTTCCTCTTGGTCAACTCCCCCGCAGACTGCCGGCGCACGAGCGCCGAAATGACCTCTAGGGGAGCGATCGCTGAGGAGAGAAAGCGGTAGCGTCGCAATAGAACCCTGGCCCGACGCGACCCTGGTTCCCTGACGTATCGCTTGACCAAGACGCTCGTGTCGAAGTACGCCCACTGGCCTGCCATCAGGTGGCATCCCGTTCTTCACGAATTGTCCGTGACAGCGGCCGACCCTTGATAGGCCGAGGGGTCCAGCGCGGCAGTGGCGTCGTCTTGGACGCGCGCCGCAGAAGGCCAGCCGCTTCGAGATGCCGCATTGCCGTGTCACCCGTCGAGGCTCGGGGCAGGGGTTTGATCACGGCGATGGGCTTCCCTCGATCGGTCAGGACCACCTCCTCGCCAGCCTTGACGGCCTTGACGGCCTTGGAAAATCGCTGATTCGCCTCGCGCAATCCCATGCGCATCGTAAGGCCTCCCCAATGTAGATATGTCACTACATTAATCGCGTGCTTCGGAATTGTCAACTGCCAAACGATATGATGGGAAAGGTGCCTTACACCATATTGAGTGAGGCCATCTTCGCCCACCCGACGCTCGCCGAGGCCTTCAACAACCTCTTCGACACGTCGAAGGGCTGAAAGACGTGCGGCGGGGATGGTTAGAAAGAGGCCAGAGGTGGGCCGCGGCCGCGGAGCATTGCCGGGCGACCTCACGGAAACTTTGATCGGCGAGGTCAGACCCCGCAACACTTCTTGTATTTTTTGCCGCTGCCGCACGGGCAGGGCTCGTTGCGGCCAATCTTGCCTGCCTTGGCGGTCACCGCAGCAGGGGTGGAGGGTTTGAGGGACTGCCTGGCGGCAGGACGAGGTGCTTCCTTGCGAACGCGTGGGGCGGTCCGGCCATCCCCGGAGGGGGTCGCTGCCTCGGCAGAGACCTCTGTCGCGACCTCTGAGATGGTCGGCTGGAGACGGAAGAGATACTGGACCGTCTGCTCCTTGATCCGATCCACCATGGCGTCAAAGAGTTCGAATCCCTCTCGCTTATACTCGACCAGCGGGTCTCGCTGACCGTACCCCCTGAGGCCGATGCCTTCCTTCAGATGATCCATGGCCAGGAGATGGTCCTTCCACTGGACGTCCACCACCTGAAGCATGAGGACGCGCTCGAGGTAGCGGACGAGATCCGTCCCGAATTGCTCCTCCTTCCGTTCGTACGCTGCCCGGACCTTGTCCCAGAGCTCCGCCTGGAGATTGCCAAACGTCAGCTCCGGAAGCTCCTCTGCCGGGACGGCGTACTCCACACCGAACTGGCGATACATCGCCTCGGAGAGGCCCCCGAGATCCCACTCCTCCGGGTACGTGTCCCCATGGGCGTAGAGGCCCACCAGGGACTGCAGGACCTCCTCAGCCATATCGAGGACGGTCTCACGGAGATTCTCGCCCTCGAAGATCTTCCGCCGCTCGCCATAGATGATCTGGCGCTGGCGGTTCATCACATCGTCGTATTCCAGGAGGTGCTTGCGGATCTCGAAGTTATGCGCCTCCACGCGCTTCTGGGCCGTCTCGATGGCCTTGGTCACCATGCCATGTTCGATGACCTCGCCCTCCTCCATGCCGAGCTTGTCCATGATCCGCTGGAGCCGCTCGCCGCCAAAGATCCGCAGGAGATCGTCTTCCAGCGACAGGTAGAAGCGGGACGAGCCAGGATCGCCCTGCCGGCCGGCCCGGCCCCGGAGCTGGTTGTCGATCCGTCGGGCCTCATGCCGCTCGGTCCCCAGGATATGCAGCCCACCTAACTGCACGACGCGTTCGTGCTCGGCGCTCGAGAGGGGGCGGACCGTGGCCAGGGATCGGGCGTAGGCCTGGGCGTCGATGGCGTCGTCGAGGAGTCCGTACTGCTGCATCCGTTTCGCCTCCTCGAACGCCTTGGCCATCTCCTCTGGATCCACGTCCTCCGGGGTCTCCTGCCTTTTTACCATCTCCCGGGCCAGGGAGTGGGCGTGGCCGCCCAGAAGGATATCGGTCCCTCGACCGGCCATGTTGGTCGCGATCGTCACCCCCTTATACCGACCGGCCTGGGCGACGATCTCCGCCTCGCGCTCGTGGTATTTGGCGTTCAAGACCTGGTGGGGCACGCCCCGGCGCTTGAGCAGCGTCGAGACTTTCTCCGACTTCTCGATCGAGGTGGTCCCCACCAGGACCGGCCTCCCCATTCCGTACAGCTCGACGATCTCCTCCACGACGGCCGCGAACTTCTCCCGCTCGGTTCGATAGATCACATCGGCGTAATTGGTCCGGACCAGCTGCCGGTTCGTGGGAATGACCACCACATCGAGGTTATAGATCTGGGCGAACTCTGCGGCCTCGGTGTCGGCGGTCCCCGTCATCCCGGCCAGTTTCCCGTACATGCGGAAATAGTTCTGGAAGGTGATGGTTGCCAGGGTCTGGTTTTCCCGCTCGATCTTGACCTTCTCCTTGGCCTCCACCGCCTGGTGCAGCCCGTCAGACCACCGGCGACCGGGCATCATGCGGCCCGTAAACTCGTCCACGATGATCACCTGTCCATCCTTGACCACGTAGTCCACATCAAGCTGGAAGAGGTTGTGGGCCCGGAGCCCCTGCTGGACGTGGTGGAGAGTGTCAATGTTGCTGGGGTCGTACAGATTCGAGACCCCCAGCAGATTTTCGACCTTGCTTACCCCCTGTTCGGTGATGGCGACGGTCTTGGCCTTTTCATCAACGATGTAGTCCCCCGCCCGGACCGCCTCGATCTCCGCGAGCTTCCCTCCCGCGATGGTGGCCGCACGCTTGAGGCGCGGGATGATCCGGTCGATCTGGTAATAGAGATCGGTCGATTCATCGGCGGGCCCGGAGATAATCAGGGGGGTGCGGGCCTCGTCGATGAGGATCGAATCTACCTCGTCCACGATGGCGTAATGGAGTTCCCGCTGCACCATCTCATCCAAGGAAAACTTCATGTTGTCCCGAAGGTAATCGAACCCGAATTCATTGTTGGTCCCGTACGTCACGTCGGCCGCGTACGCGGGGCCGCGGTCGGCATCGTTCATCTCGTGTTGGATCAGACCCACGCTCAGGCCCAGGAACTGATAGATTCCCCCCATCCACTGGCTATCCCGCTTGGCCAGGTAGTCATTCACCGTCACGATATGGACGCCCTTCCCCTGCAGCGCATTGAGATAGGCCGGCAGCGTCGACACGAGGGTCTTCCCCTCGCCGGTGGCCATCTCGGCGATTTTCCCCTCGTGAAGGACGGCCCCACCGATGAGCTGGACGTCAAAGTGACGCATGTTGAGAACGCGGCGGGCCACCTCGCGGACGGTCGCGAAGACCTCATGAAGGATGTCGTCGAGTGCCGCCCCGCGCGCGAGCCTCTCCTTGAACTCAGCGGTCCGGGCCGCAAGGGCCGCGTCCGGAAGCTTCTCCAGGCCCGGTTCGAGCGCATTGACCTGAACCACGAGGGGCTGGAGTCTCTTGAGCTCCCGCTGATTCTTGGTCCCGATGACCTTGCCGATCACGGCCTTCCAGAGGCTCATGCCCTCTCCTTTACCCAGCGGCAATAGTCTTTTAACGCTAACACACTCCTCCACATCCATCAACTGCAAAGGACCGGCCAAAAAAAATCCCCCGACTGTTTCAGGGGGACTTTTGCAGCTCTTCAGGGCGGTCTGTCCGCCTATTGACCCCGAATCACATTCGCGCGCTGCCCTTCATCGACGATGTACTTCAGAGGGTTGTGGGGCTGGTCGTTGAGGAGGACCTCATAGTGGAGGTGGGCGCCGGTGCTGTAGCCGGTGTTGCCGACGAAGGCGATGACCTGGCCGCGCTTGACCGTCTGGCCCTTACTGACCTGGTTCCGCTGGTTGTGGCCATAGAAGGTCTTGAAGCCGAAGCCGTGGGTGAGCACGAGGGCGTGGCCGTAGCCCGGGAGGGTGCCGGCGAAGGTGACGATCCCATCGGCCGGGGCGCGGATGGGGGTCCCCGGGGGGGCGGCGATGTCGACGCCGGTGTGCTGCTGGGGCTGGCCGGTGAAGGGCGACGTCCGGGGGCCGAAGGGGGAGGTGACATGGCCCTCGGTCGGCCACAGCGCCGGCGTCGCGATGAGGCGGTCTTTCTGTTTCGTGAGGTACTCGGTCACCACCTGCAGGCTCTCGGACCTGAGCGCCATCTCCCGCTCGAGCCGCTCGAGATCCTGGTAGAGCCGGGCGAGGAACAGCACCTGCTCCGCCTGCTCCCCCTCCTTCAGCGCCTTGGCGAGCTCGAGGGTACCGCCCCCCACCGAGAAGGTGGGCGCCCCGGCCGCCGGGCCCGCCTGCATCCCGGCGAGGCGGCGGATCTGGGTGTCGAAGGTCCGCAGGCGGGTCATCTCCTGGGAGAGGGTCTCGAGCTGCTGGGCCATCTCCTGCTGCGCCTGGACCGCGTGGCGGAGACGCACCAGTTCGAGGTAGTCCACTTCGACGGTCAGGAAGTGAATGCCGAAGTAGCCAAGCACCAGCAGCGTGAGCACTCCCCCGACAAGAACCCCTCCCAGCGCCCGCTGGCTCAGCCGCACCTGGCGGGGGCAGGTGGTGGCGTCGGTCAGGAACAAGATGGTCAAGAACCTCGGCGCCATAGGCTCCCCTGAGCTAGAGATGGGGGGTCCGGCTGCAATCGGCTGGCTGTCTGACTACCTCCTCAGGTGTGCGATCAGTTACGAGCAAGACCTGCGACTGGAACGTTTAAGGAATCGAACGACGTTTTGGAGCCGGAGTACGAAAGGTTTTTGCACGCTAGCACAGGGTCCGCAGAGGTGTCAAGGTTTTTCTGGCCCTAGTGCCGTTCCAACCTGCTGAGCGTAATTTGATCGGCGTGTCGTTGTTCCAAAGGTCGTGGGCGTTTGTGGCAGAGAAGTTGACACGAATAGTTGCAACGTCACTAATACAAACGCATCTCATCTGGTGACAATTGAGCAATAGGGCATTAGACCGCAATGAGGCATTTCGCTTCCAAGATCACTCTATTGTTCCATTGCTCCAAAGTAAACGCACATTGTGCGTTTACTTTAGTCCGACTCCATCAAGACAACCGTCAAGCCGTGGGACGCGACCCGCGTCGCAGCCTGCATCGCCGCCTCGCGGCTGCTGTAGCTTCCCACCCTGACCCGGTAGAAGGTCTGTCCCTCGGCCGTGACGGTACTGATATAGCCCCCTGCGGTCACGGCATCCACCCGGGCCTTCAGGGCACGCGCGTTTCGTTCGTCGGCAAAGGAGCCGACCTGCAGCGTATACGCCCGCGGGCTGGCGACCAGGCGCGAAGGGGGAGTCCGAAGCAGGATGATGTGGACCGGGGCGAGTCCGTCCTCCACCATGTCCAGGACCCGAGCCGAGGCGTAGGAGAGATCGATGATGCGGCCGTCCACGAACGGCCCGCGGTCATTGATCCGGACGGGGATCGACCGGCCGTTGTCCAGGTTCGTAACCTGCACCCAGGAGCCGAGGGGAAGCGTCCGGTGGGCGGCACTGAGCTGATGCATATCAAAGACCTCCCCGCTCGCGGTCCGGCGCCCATGAAACTTCGGCCCATACCAGGAGGCAATGCCCGTTTCTCCTCCCGGCGGTATCGACGGGCGGGAGCGGGGCGCGGCACAGGCCGCCATGAGGAACAGAAGACAGAGGGCCCATTTCAGGCCGAGCAGACGCAGTCTTGGACGGGGGTCACCCCCCGATTCCTGCACCGTGCCATCCTCCCGGGATTCCGAAACCCCCCTACTGTACCGACGCCCGCCACTCCATGTCAAGGCGCGAAGGGGGTCTTGGATTGGCTTTTGCATTACGCGCACTACGAGGACGTCGTGGCATTTAACATCCTCACCCCTGCCGCGTCTAACGGAACAGGGGGGAGGTGAGACGGCCCATCGGAGGGAGGCGGGGTGAACGAGGCGGATCGTGCCCTGATTGCGCGACTTCGGCAGGGTGACCCCTCCGCCCTCGATACCCTGGTCCGCCAGCACCAGAAGGAGCTGTACCGGTTGGCCTATCGCATGACGCGGAACGCTGAAGATGCCAAGGATATCTCCCAGGAGGCCTTTCTCCGCGCTTACCGGGCCCTCGCGAGCTTCGATGGCCGCTCGAGCCTGAGCACGTGGCTCTATCGGATCACAGTGAATCTCTGCCTCACGCATCTGAGGCAGGAGCGGTCTGGGAGGGAGGGGGAGATGCCCGAGAGCACGGCGGACCCCTCCGCCAAACCCCTCGAGGAGCTGGAAGTACAAGAGCGGCTCCGGGCCGTGAGCGAGGCCGTCCAAGCGCTGCCACCCCAGCAGCGAGCCACGCTCCTGCTGCGGGTCCATCAAGGCCTCCCCTACCGGGAGATCGCCGAGATCCTGGAGAGCTCCGAAGGGACGGTGCGGGTGAACTACTTTCACGCGGTGGCAAAGCTCCGATCGCAGCTCAAAGGCCTCCGCGACGATGGATGAGGGCCCCATGGCGTGTGACGTCTACCGAGGTCAGCTGATCGAATACCTGGACGGAGAGCTGGTAGTTGAGACGCGGGCGGATCTGGAGGCCCATCTCGATCAGTGTTCGGGGTGTCGAGCGGAGCTTCGGGATCTCCGGGAGACGCTTTCCCTGATCGC
This sequence comes from Candidatus Methylomirabilota bacterium, assembly GCA_023249165.1. Taxonomy (GTDB): domain Bacteria; phylum Methylomirabilota; class Methylomirabilia; order Methylomirabilales; family CSP1-5; genus CSP1-5. Next base: position 7,500 of record JAHFDE010000083.1, read on the forward strand.
GCGGATCCCGGCGCCCGAGCCATCGGAGGCCTTCTGGCATCAGTATCTCCGGGAGATCCGACAGAAGGCAGAGCGCATTCCGTGGTGGACGGCCGCCCTGCGGCGCTGGTTCGCCACCCTCGTGCTTCGCCCGATTCCGGCCGTCGTGGTGGCGGCGGTGCTGGTCCTGGGCGCCGTCGTCACGTGGCGCACCCTACCCGAGCGACCGACGATGCCCGAGCTGGCTTCACTCGACCAGACCCATCAACTCCTGGTCACCCAGGATCTCGAGGTGCTGCAGGAGATGGAGCTGCTCGAGGAGTGGGAGCTGCTCGAGGAGTGGGAGCTGCTCCGCTCTCGGGTTATCGAGGGGTCTCGAAGGGCGGCGTGAGATGCCACGGAGGTGGGTGTGGGTGCTCCTGCTGCCCTTGTTCGTCGCCGCGGCGGCTCCCGCCGAGGCACAATGGGGCCAACGCTCGAGAACGGCCCCCCGCGAAGACCAGGCGGACGACGAGGCAATCATTCAGAACCTGGACGTGTTGAGTGAGCTGGAGATGTTACAGATGCTGGAGATCCTGCAAGAGATGGAAATGCTGAACGAGATCGACCCGGGGCTCCTCCCGGGATCCGAGCGAGAGGGGACCATCCGATGAGACCGATTGTAACCATCCTCGTCACCGGGATGCTCCTGCTCCCGGTACCGAGCCCGCTCCGGGCGGAGCGACCTGAGCCGCGCGGGTCCGGAACGCGGCTGGCCACCCAGGCCCCGTCCCGAGAAGAGGACCTCCGGCGGTGGTGGCAGAACCTGTCTCCCGAAGAGCGGCAACGCCTGAGAGCACTCCGCGAGCGATGGCAGGCCCTGAGCCCGGAGCAGCAACAGGCGGTGCGGGAGCGGCTTGAGGCTTTTCGGCGGCTTCCACCCGAGGGGCAGGAGCGGATCCGCGAGAACTACCGCCGGTGGCAGCAGCTGTCACCGGAGGAACAGGAACGCCTCCAGGAACGCTCCCGGCGCTGGCGCGAGCTGCCGCCGGAACGGCGCGAGGCACTCCGGGAACGTCTCCGGGAGTTCCGAAACCTCCCGCCCGAGGAACGGGAACGGCTGCGGGAGGAGTGGCGACGCTTCCGGGAGCTTCCTCCCGAGGAGCGTGAGCGCCTGCGCCGCGAGTGGCAGGAGCGACGGCGGCTCGAGGGGGCGCCGCATGACCGACCGAACGACATGCCCCCGCGACCGGTCCCGAGGCCGCGAGCACCCCGCAGTCGATAATCGCCAAGGGTCCCTCCGGGGACGGTCCTGATCTTTCGCCGCCGATACCGGCCTCCCCGCCCTTCCACCCCACCAACGGATCTCCGGGTGGCTCGCTCTCTCCCCTGGTATCAGGGCATGGCGGCCTGCCCCACCCTTTCGGTGTTCGATCCCGGCCTTGCCTCTTTAATGTTACAATTGGGCCCAGCGGGTAACGTTCATTGCCCACCGGCGGTGGGAGGAGCACCTTCGGCCCCTCGCTCCGGGCCTCCCGCGGCGACCCTGAGCGGCGGCTTACGGCCTGGGTCCCTCCGTGTTCACGATCCGTGCAAGAAACGCGGTCACGGATCGCGCCTCGGTTTCCCAGGCCGTCGCCTGCCGAGGGGCCCCGCCGCTCCCGGCAATGTCGCTCGGAGCCTGCAGGCGCTGCTCAAGAGAGCAGAATTCGCGAGCAGGGGTACGATGGTCTCTGAAACCGTCCAGGTCAGTGGGCATATTCTCGATTCGTTGATCCTCCCCAAGATTCTGGATGAGATCATGGATCTCGACGGGACCTTCGAGATTCTCGAGATCGCCGTCGGCAAACGCAAGACCGATCCCTCGACCGCCC
>JAHFDE010000215.1 GCA_023249165.1 Candidatus Methylomirabilota bacterium
GTGAGCAGGCGGGGGTCTTCGTTGCGCTTCAGGCGCTGTCCGAGAGGAGGTTTCGTCATAAGTGTACCTCCGCTGCATCCTTCAGCCACGGCTCTAGGAGGATTGGAGTTGACGGCTGACGCGATAGACCGTATCATTCTCTCAGTACGTAGCCTCGGGACCTAGTCCCGGAGGCATTTTGATGGGCCCGTTACGGGGCCCTTTTGCTTTGAAAGGGCGACTATGGATCGGTGTGCGGTTTTCGTAGATGCCGGTCACCTCTTGGCGGAGGGGGGCAAGCTCTGCTGCGGAACCGGGGAACGGAAGGCTTTCAGGTGTGATTACGCCGGCTTGACATCCGCCCTCTCCCGGTTCGCCTCCGACCATTGTCGGCTCCCGATCCTGCGGACGTACTGGTACGATGCCGCACTGGATGCAATTCCAACTAGAGAGCACCTCGGCATTGCTGAGCTCGCCTGGGTGAAGCTGCGCCTTGGACGGTTGGTGGGCGCCCGGCAAAAGGGAGTCGATTCCCTGATCGTCAGAGATCTTATGACTCTGGCTCGGGAGCGCGCCGTGGCTACGGTGTTTCTTCTCGGCGGTGACGAGGACCTGCGGGAGGGGGTTCTGGCTGCTCAGGAGATGGGTGTGCTCGTAGTCGTCGTGGGAATTCCTACTGTTGAGCACGGTAACCAGGCCAAGAGCTTGATCCGAGAAGCAGACGAGCACGTGGTGCTTGAAACGGCTTTCTTGGCACCTTTTTTTTCGAGGGTGGAAGTAGGGGTTAGAGTCCCCCGGACTAGCGCAGACGCAGGTGCTCCTGCCACACAAATCAGACCTCGTTCCGAAGGGGAAACGGCTAGACCGAAGTTTGTCGCCGTTGCAAGCGGTATATCCTTTTGAATCAGAGAGATATCGGGAAATCAGAGGTGCTTATCCTGGGAACAATTCGATCAGCTTGAGCGCCTGAGCCTGAAACGGTGTGGGTTCGGTGAGTTGTTGGAAAGTGGCGCCCTCCAGGGCCTCGGACTGAGGAGCAAAGGTGTTGCGGCAGCGGGTCGAGAGATCCTTCAGGAGAGTGCGGAAGCTGTGAATCGGCCAGCCCTCGGGAGTGGTCCGTAGGCGCTTCTTCGTTTCAGCCGCGGCCGAAGGGCGTGCAGGGGCTACAGGATCACGTTGGCGGCGGTCCTCGTCGAGCTCTTCGTCGTCGAACAGAAAGCGAGCCCAGACCTTTCTGAGGTGCCATTCGACGTAGTAGGCGAGCAGACACAGGAAAATGTGGGCACGCACGTGGTCTGCGGTGCGATGGAAGATGGGACGGATTCGCAGGTCCACGCCTTTGAGACAACGGAAAGCCTGTTCGACGTGGGCCAAGCGCTTGTAGCTCCGCACAAGGTCGGCGCTCGACAGATGCGGCTCGCTGGTACGAATGACGTAGATCCCATCCAGGGCGGCCTCCCTTGCGATCAGCTGCTGGCGGCGAGCGAAGCGTAACCGGCCGTCCAGGACCTCCCACTCGAAGTGTTTGCCGACCTTGAAGCGGTGGAGGATGCGGCCCACTTTGGCACCGATCTCGACGGAGGTGTAAGGCTTTTGGGTTCGCCGGTCAATGTCACGGGCAACGCGTGCGAGTTGCTCTTCGGTGGCTTGCAGCAACGCTTCTCGCTTGCGGCGGCGCTCCTCGGCCAGGAGGGGGTTGAAACAGGCCACCAGCCGCTCGCCAGGATAGTCGGGGGAGCGAATCTCGGCGAGGTTCTGCTGGTCGAACAGGGACAGTTGCAGGGTACCCGCCTCCACCAGTTGGCGGATCGCCGGGCTGCGCAGGGCGGTGATCCATCCCAACCCCGGATGCTGGCGGAGTTGGTCAATCTGCGTCTTGGTCAACAGGCCGCGATCGCCTACCAGCACCACCTGGGAAAGGCCGAAACGCTGCCGCAGCTTCTCGACTTGATCGGGCACTGTGGTGGGGTCGCCGGTGGCGCCGGGGTAGGTCTCCACCGCCACCGGACGACCTTCAGCGTCGGTCAGAACCCCGTAAACGATGATCATCCGATCCTTCTTGCCATCGCGGTTGTGACCGAACTGGGCCAACGGACAGGTGGCACCCTCGTAGTAGCTGGAGGAGACGTCGTACAGGACCAGGCTCCCCTCGGCGAGGTGGCGCCGAGCCAGACTCTTTTCGATCGTCTCCTGGCGGCAGAGCAACCAATCCAGCGCCTCATAGAGTTCCTCGACCTCCGCGTCGCCGACTCCCAACTCCTCGGCCAGGGTGGTGCAGTGCCATTGGCGGACATTGGCCAGCTTGGAGCTCGGCCCCAGCAGCCGCTCGACGATCATGGCCAGCACGAGAGCGCGCTGGCGAGAGGGCCGGGGGGACAGCAAGCGGTCGAGGCCGAGCTTGTGCACCATGGCCAGGATGGCCTCGACATGGCCGTGAGGTCTGGAAGCCTGGATGGTGAAGAGGGTCTCGGGGGGCACCAGGGTTTCACCCCGCAAGAGACGGCGCAAGGCTTCAATCCGATGCGCCGGCCAATCGGAGAGGTTGGCGAGAGTCTGCTTGCGGACGCGCCCGCCCTCGCGCCAGCCCTTTCTCAGGAGGATGGCGGGAGGGGAGTTGCGATTGGGGACGGTCTCGATATACGTGGGAACAATTATAGAGTCTGAGAGAGGGAAGTCAAGGGATATTTCTCCAAATACATGGGAACACATCGAAGCCGGCCGTGCAGCCAAACCCCTAAAGGATCAAAGCCCTTACGCCCCAAAACGGCCGTCCTGCTAGGGGAACTTCGGTTTAGGATGGGACCAACCAGATCTTCGTATACAGAACGGAACTGAATCAGCGGAGGACCTCCCATGAGCAAGCACGTGCCGTTCGCCCTCGCCCTGTTGCTGGCCGCTCCCCTCGCGGCCTCGGCGCAGGTAC
>JAHFDE010000216.1 GCA_023249165.1 Candidatus Methylomirabilota bacterium
CCCGGGACACTGTCAAGCAACGCACCCCCGCAGTGGCCGCTTTGACGCCTTCCGCCACGTCCGGAGGGAGATGGCTAGAAAACTGCTTGACCCGGGGGGCGGGCCACGGAAGAATGTGACATCCTCTTGGAAACCGCCGAGAATCGCCTCATCCGTTGGATGTCTAAGGACCGGGTCAGGCCATATTACGTGATGCCTTAGCAACTTACCGATGGGGGCAATCATGAAGACCGCAACACGAATCGCATGCACTGTGGCGATGCTGCTCGGGGCTGTCGCACCCGCCCCGTGGGCGCACGGCGAAGGCGACACGCCGCGGGAGACAAAAAGGTGTCAGGAACCTTTTTTATTGACACAGGGGGTGGGTGAGGCTAGGCTAGCGCCCCATGGGGCGTCCGTTACGTACCGCTGTCGGCGGCGCGATCTATCACGTATTGAACCGGGCTAACGGCCGGCTGCAGCTTTTTGAGAAAGCCGGGGACTACGAGGCGTTTGAGCGGGTCCTCAAGGAGGCTCACGAGCGGATCCCGATGCGGACCCTAGCGTATTGCCTGATGCCCAATCACTGGCATCTGGTGCTGTGGCCAAGCCGCGACGGCGACCTCTCGCAGTTCATGGCCTGGGTGACGCTGACGCACACACAACGTTGGCATGCACACCACAAGAGCACTGGGCAGGGACATGTGTACCAGGGCCGGTTCAAGGCATTTCCTGTGCAAGTGGACGAGCATTTCTTGGCGCTATGCCGGTATGTGGAGCGCAATGCCTTGCGGGCGGGTTTGGTGGTGCGAGCAGAAGAGTGGCGGTGGTCAAGCTTGTGGCGGCGGCTGTTTGGCGCTGCGCCGACGCGGCGGTGGTTGGCCGAGTGGCCTGTCGCGCGGCCACCGCGCTGGGTGGACTGGGTGAACGAGTTGCAGACAGAGACGGAATTGGAGGCGCTGCGCCGGTGTGTCACGCGGGGGCAGCCGTTTGGCTCAGAGGTGTGGGTGCGGCGCACGGCGCTACGGTTGGGGCTCGAAGCGACGTTACGTCCCCGTGGTCGACCACGTAAGGAAGGGGACGCGCCGAGAAAAGGTTCCTGACACCTTTTTGCACCCCCAAGCCGGCGGGGCTGCGGCGGGAATTTTCGCGTTCGCTGAGGAGGCCAAGATGAGTAGGAGGCTATCCATCATTGCTGTCGTCTCAGTCGCGCTGCTTGCGACGAGCGTCGTCTCGGCCGTCGCGCAAACCCTGAACTGGAAGATCGTCGGGACGAGCCGTCCGACACCCCAGTGGCAGCCATGGGAGTGGTTCGCCTCCGAGGTCGAGAAGCGGTCGAACGACAAGATCAAGGTGATCCTCGTGAGCCTGCCGGAGCTCGGGTTCACCGGCTTCGAAATGGTCCGGGTCATGAAGGCAGGGCTCGTGGACGTGGGGGACATCCTGCCCACCTACGTCGCGGGGGACGTTCCCATTCTCGAGGGGGTCGACCTGCCAGGGCTCTTCCCGGACTTCGATAAGGCCGTGAAGGCCCACGACGCCTTCATGCCCGTGCTCAAGAAGTACGAGGACAAGCTCGGCGGCGTCGTCCTGGGAATGTACTACTGGCCGCACCAGGTTCTGTGGAGCCGGAAGCCAGTCCGGAGGCTGGACGATCTGAAGGGCATGAAGATCCGGGTCTACGGCACCGCCCAGACGGAGATGCTGAAGGCGCTCGGGGCGGTCCCGGTCTCGATCCCCTTAGCGGAGGTCTACACCGCGCTCGAGCAGGGCAGCGTGGACGGGGGCATCACGGGCACCTACACGGGCTACGCGCTCAAGTGGTACGAGGTCAGCAAGTACCAGATCGAGATGAACCTGGGCCCGGCGATCGGAACACTCACCGTCAGCAAGAAGACCTGGGAGTCGCTCACACCGGAGCTCCGAGAGATGCTGACGCAGCTCGGAAGAGAGTTCACCCAGAAGGGCATCGAGGTCGGCCGCCGGACGACCCGGGAGGGCATTGACAAGTCTAGAGAGAAGGGGGTCGAGTACGTGAATCCGGGCCCGCAGTTCCTCGCCGGGACCCGCCAGGCTGTGGTCGACGTTGTCATCCCGGGGTGGGTCAAGCGGGCCGGCGCTGACGCGAAGGGGGTGTTCAACCAGTACGTCGCCCCGCACGCCGGTTACACGATCCCCTAGGAACCGGTGAGCGCACGACAGCCGCCGCCGCTGAGCCTTACGAGGGCAACGAAGTAGATGGGTAGACGGGGCGGGGTGATTCAAGTTGGTGGGAAATGGGGTCGGAGAACAATTTTGGTTCAACGTGTGTGGTTGGAGACGGAATGAGCGGAGGGGAAAAGCTGGTACCGGCACGCGCTGCTGTTGATCATTTGCTGCTGGGCACCGCTGATCTCGATCGCGGAATCGCATGGGTTGAGCGGAGGACCGGAGTGAAAGCCGTCAGAGGCGGAAGCCACCCGGGCGTCGGCACACGGAACGCGCTCATTTCGCTCGGCGGCAGGCAGTATCTTGAAATCATCGCGCCCGATCCGGCGCAGACGGTGTACAACTTTCCGATTGATGTGCGAACACTTACCGAGCCTCGATTGATGACATGGGCGGCTGTGACGGCCGACATCAATGCACTTGCGAAGAACGCTCGCGAAGCCGGTCATCACATCCTCGGCCCTCGCGACGGTTCTCGCGCAAGACCTGATGGAAAAGTGCTCAAGTGGAAGATCCTCGGAGTGCTGAACACATTGGGCCTACAGGGCGTGGAACCGATTCCATTCTTCATCGAATGGTCTACTGATTCGTTGCATCCATCGCAGGATTCGCCAACAGGCTGTGAGCTTCAATCGTTTGAAATTGACCATCCGGATCCTGCAAGCGTGATAGACGCGCTGAAAGAGCTCGGCCTC
>JAHFDE010000217.1 GCA_023249165.1 Candidatus Methylomirabilota bacterium
ACCATCGTCTGCCGGCAGCCGTCTGGGCTCCGCCAGCTCTCAGAATTCGGGCAGCGTCGAGGGAGACCTCTCTCGCCCGTCGAAGCCCCACCTTTCTCGCAATCAGGCTATCGGGAACCGTCGCGAGGATCGTCAAGTAGGTCTGGAGGATGGCGGCCCGGAGATCTCGGGTCGCGTCGAAGGAGCGTAGCAGGCACGGCACGCCAACGTCAAACGTGACCGCGAAGCCGGTCGCGTATTCTCGGGCCACCGTATCCCGGTCGGCTGCCGCCCGCATCGCCGTCAGGAGATTCACCCCAACCCGCGTTCCCCGCACGTCCCACCGACCGGCCGTGCCGAGCCCTCCTGGCCTGGCCAGCCGGATGGCCCTGTAGACATCGCGGGCGTCCTGAACCGTGAGCCCCTGGAGCACCCGACGGAGCCGCGTCCGGAGGCCGCCCCCGCCCGGCGTCACCGCTGCCTTGGCGAGTGGCGCCAGCAGCAGGACCAGGCCGAGGTTCGTGTTCACCCCGACCCGGCGCCGAGTGTCTCGCACTGCCGCCCAGACGATCCTTCCCACGCCCATCCGGTGGGCTTGACCCATGGCATCTCCGATGGCGAGCGCGCTGGCCACAAAATCCTCGTAGCGGGTATCGGCGAAGTCGGCCTGCGGATGGACGTTGCCGGGCTTCGGGGTGCTCACCTCAATGAGACACGCGAACTGGGCGGCGAGAGCAACGTCGCGCGGGTCCCGCATCTGGGGCTCAACGGCGAAGGGAGGCAACCAGGTGGCCGGCGATCGCATCCGCGATGTCGGTGGAGGTGGTGGTCTGGAGGCCCGACCAACCGGGGATGCTGTTCACTTCGATGACCACGGTGCGCCCGTCGGAAGTGCGGAGCAGATCCACGCCCGCGTAGTCGACGCGGAGGAGCGCCGAGGCGCGGAGACAGAGTTCTTCCGCCTCGCCGTCGAGCTGGCACGTCTCCACCCGGGCGCCACGGGCGACGTTGTGCCGCCACCCGGTGGATCGTCGGATCATCGCGGCCACCACGCGGCCGCCCACGACGAAGGCCCGAATATCGTGATCGCCGTGGGGCACATACTCCTGCAGATAGAAGACGTACCGACCCATTTCCAAGGCGCGGAACGTCCGGTAGGCCACCTCCCAATCGCTCACCCGGACCATCCCCCGTCCCCCGGAGCCGAAGAGCGGCTTCACGATCACGTCGCCGAATTTCTCGAAGGCGGCCATGGCCTCGTCGAAGTCCTCGGTCACCACGGTGCGGGGCGTGGGGATCCCGGAGTGTTCGAGGAGGTTCGAGGTGTAGAGCTTGTCGACCGTCTTCTCGATCGCCTTCGGCGAGTTCATGACTGTGATCCCCCTCGCCTCGAGACAGTGGAGCGCATCCATTCGAAAGATGATCTGCTCGAGGGAACCGTCGGGGATGATGCGAATCAGCAGCCCCTCGTACGCCTCGAGGACCCGCCCTTCCACTTCGAAGGAACGCCCGATGCCAATGCCAGCAGTGATGGCCGTGATCGACAGGTGGTCCGCGGCCGCACCGTGGCGGGCGAAGGCCCGTTGCAGGACCGCGATATGCCATCCCATCTTGTGTCCGAGGATGCCTATCCGCATCGGAGGTGTAACCGGAAAGGGGAGCGATGGTCGCGGGCGCGTCCAGCCCTACGCGCCAAGGGAGCTCCGCAGCAGCTCGAGGTTCAACTGGCCAGCGGACCAGGTACGCCCGGTGGCCGCGTTGGTAATCGTCACCCGCGCCGGGCTGAACAGCATCGGGTCGATCTTGTAGAAGTCCCCATAGCGCTTGAAGAGCTCGTAAAAAGGGGTGCCGTAATCCCGGGAGGCAGAGGACGGGATCCGGTCCAGGATCTGTTCGATCTCGTCATCGGTTGTATCCACGACTAACGCCGCGGTCGCCCCGTACAGCACACAGTCGTTGGTTCGGCCGATGGCCCGGAGCGTGTCGCGGATGGGGGTCGCGATCGGACTCACCCCGGAGCCCGCCAGTACCTTGTGGAGGTCGAACCCCAGCTCCATCATCTTATGCATGGCCGTCTCTACCGATCGAGCGGCGATCTGAATGCCTCCCACGACGCTCGTGGTCGCGGCCACGACCAGGGTGAGCCGTTCCGGAGCAAGCCCGCATTTTCCCGCAACGTAGGCGGCCACTTCTTCGGTCGGCATCGCATCCGTTTCGAGGACCAGCACCGCCTCGTCGGCCTCGTCCCGATAATCGAGTTCGGCGTAGAGCTTTTCCACAACCGCGATGGCGCGGGCCGGCCCCGACCCCATGCCGAAGAACTTCCCGACGCTGATCTTCCAGCCCGCATACTGCGAGGCCATACACCCGATCACAGGCCGGTCGACCGTCACACTCACGGCCGGGATGGTCAGCCCACCGAGGTCGTACGGGACAAAAATCACGTCGCCGAGGCCGCCCAGACAGATCAGGGCGACGGCCTTTCCGGCCCCGAACCCCCCGGGGGCCCGGACGCCGGCGTCTACCACGCGCGCGCCATTCGCCAGGCGATGCACTTCGACCCCCAGCGCTGCCGTCTCGGCTGCGAGCCGCTCGACGAACGCGGCAGCACGGCGATTCACGCTGATCCGTCCCGTTCCTGCTACCTCTGCCACACGAGGATCTCCCCCTTGCCGAGTTCGGCCAGGTCTCCGCAGTATCGGGCGAAGCGTCCGCCGCTGATCTCTGGAACCGAAAACCCTCTGCTCCGGAGGGCCCGGAGATAGATCGTGACAAAGAGCGGCGCGTAGGTGGACGTGAGGCGAAAGGTTGACAGCAAGTCCAGCGGGTTGAAGCAGACGATGCTCCCCCGTTTCATCCCGCCCCCGGTTCGGCCACCGACCCGACCAAACACGAAGATC
>JAHFDE010000084.1 GCA_023249165.1 Candidatus Methylomirabilota bacterium
TAATGGTGCAGACACCCATGCGCGCAGAAATCGGGCCTGGGGGAGTCATGAGGCCTGACAGTTAACAAGGCGTTGCACCTGACGTCAGGAGAAAAAGGTGTCAGGAACCTTTTTTCTTGACACGACTGGCGGAGGATGAAAGGTGCCCGGTACCTTTTCGCCTCAAGCGAAGGCGATAGACCTCGGAATTAGAAAGTCTGACCTATGCGCCGTAGAGCAAGGCATGACGCATGAAAGTCAATAATGTCAATTACTTGGGTATGTATTCTTTCTGTTAACACTGGTAGATCTAGTTAACATGTGTTAACCATTGCGCTGTAAGTTAACATGTGTTAATATACCTACGTTAGATTAACATCGTGATAGGAATCTGAGAACCATGACCACAGAGAAATACATCACTATTCCTGAACTGGCAAAGCTCCTCGGCGTCAGCCGGATCGCGATCTATAACCGCGTCAAGAAGGGGGAGATTCCTGCCACAAAGATCGGTCGGACCTACGTTATTACGGACCAGACCGTAGCAGAGATCCTCGGCAGAAAGGTAACTGCCGAACGGAAGAAACGGATCGACGCCGCTGTGGCCAGGACAGTGCGCGAATATGGAGAAGTCCTGAAGATGCTGGGCAAGGAATAGTGCCAATTATTACAGTAGCAGATGTGGAGTACGTTGCCTTCCGACTCGCCAGGGAACACCTTGCTTTCGATGAGCCAATTCCCGATTTCTCCACTCGGTTTCCTCATGTACTTGAAAGCTGCGTACTCACCCCATTTCAGACGTTTTCGGGCAAGGCTCTGTACCCATCCCTTGTTGCCAAGGCCAGTGTTCTCTTTTATCTCATGATCAAAAATCATCCTTTTCAGAACGGTAACAAGAGAATCGCCATAACCACTCTGCTCGTATTTCTCCTCCAGAACGGCAAGTGGATACGGGCCGATACCCAAGAACTCTACAATTTCACGGTGTGGGTAGCGCAGAGTCCAGCAGGATTCAAAGACCAGGTCGTTGACGCGATACAGAAGTTCATTCGGACGCACCTGGTGAAGGCGGGTTAGTGCACTTTTCTGCACTGCACTATCCTGCACTGTTTTAGGTTTCGATGATGCCGAGCATGCGGCGTTCGAGATCGCGGATCTGGTCGCGAAGCTCGGCGGCCCGCTCAAACTCCAGCCGCTTGGCCGCCTGCCTCATCTGCTTCTCCAAGGTCGCGACAAGGGCAGGGATCTCTTCCCGAGGGACGTACTTCATCCGCTCGTCCTCGGGCAGGGCGGGCACCGTGTAGTAGTCCCGCTCGTAGATCGAGGCGAGGACATCGGTGATCTGCTTCTTGATGGTCTCCGGGGTGATACCATGTTTCGTGTTGTACGCCATCTGCAGGGCCCGCCGCCGGCTCGTCTCCTCTAACGCCGCCTTCATGGAGCGGGTGGTGACATCGGCGTAGAGGATCGCCTTGCCTTCCACATTGCGTGCGGCCCGACCCATGGTCTGGATGAGGGATCCCGACGACCGCAGGAACCCTTCCTTGTCGGCATCGAGGATGGCGACGAGGGAGACTTCGGGGATGTCGAGCCCCTCTCGGAGGAGGTTGATCCCGACGAGGGTGTCGAACTTGCCCAGGCGGAGGTTGCGGATGATCTCATTGCGTTCGAGGGTGTCGATATCCGAGTGGAGGTAGCGGACCCGGATGCCGTGCTCGGCGAGATAGTCGGTGAGCTCCTCGGCCATCCGCTTCGTGAGGGTGGTGACGAGGACCCGCTGGTCGTTTGTGGCGCGAATCCGAATCTCATGCATGAGGTCATCGATCTGGCCCCGGGTGGGCCGGACCTCGATCTCGGGGTCGATGAGCCCCGTCGGCCGGATGATCTGCTCCGCGACGAGGCCGTGGGTTTTCTGGATTTCATAGGGTCCGGGCGTGGCCGAGACATAGATCGCCTGGTGTACGCACCGCTCGAACTCGGCGAACGTGAGCGGGCGGTTATCGAGGGCGGAGGGGAGGCGGAACCCATGCTCGACCAGGGTTTCCTTCCGGGACCGATCTCCCCGATACATGCCGTGCAGCTGGGGGATCGTCTGGTGCGACTCGTCGATAATGACCAGGGCATCCTTCGGGAGATAGTCCATGAGGGTCGGGGGGGGCTCTCCGGCTGTCCGCCCCGTGAGATGGCGCGAGTAGTTTTCGATGCCCTTACAGGTTCCGATCTCGCGCATCATCTCGAGGTCAAAGAGGGTCCGCTGTCGCAGGCGTTGGGCCTCGAGGAGCTTGCCCGTTTTCTCGAGCCCGGTGGCCCGCTCTTCGAGCTCCTCCTCGATGGCTTCGAGGGCCCGCTGTCGCCGCTCTTCCGGCGTGACGTAGTGGTTGGCGGGGTAGATGGGGGCCCGGTGGAGTTTCTGGAGCTTTGCCCCGGTGAGCGGGTCGATCTCCCAGAGGCCCGCAACCTCATCCCCCCAGAGTTCCACCCGGACGGCGGTATCTGCGTAGGCGGGGAAGATCTCGACCACGTCGCCGCGGACGCGGAACGTTCCGCGGTGAAAATCGTAGTCGTTCCGCTGGTACTGGATCTCGACCAGCTTCCGGAGCATCTCCTCGCGGTGACACCACCCCCCCTGTTCGAGGAAGACCATCATGCCGTAGTAGGCCTCGGGAGAGCCTAACCCGTAGATACAAGAGACCGACGCGACGATGATCACGTCCCGCCGCTCGAGCAGGGAGCGAGTGGCGGAGTGGCGCAGCTTGTCGATGTGCTCGTTGATCAGGGCATCCTTCTCGATATAGGTGTCGGTCTGGGGGATGTAGGCCTCTGGCTGGTAGTAGTCGTAGTAGCTGACGAAGTATTCGACGGCATGATCGGGGAAGAAGGTCTTGAACTCGTTGTAGAGCTGGGCGGCCAGCGTCTTGTTATGGGCAATGATCAGGGTCGGCCGTTCGCTCGCCGCGATGACGTTGGCCATGGTGAAGGTCTTGCCCGACCCGGTCACGCCCAGGAGGACCTGGTGCCGCCGCCCCTCGGCAATCCCCTCCGTGAGCTGCTGGATGCCCCGGGGTTGATCCCCTTTCGGTTCGAACTCGTAGTGGAGCCTGAAGAGAGACATATCCCCCTCGCGAAGCGTCTGAGGTGTCCCTTGAAGGATTATCCCTGAAAGGGGGACAACAGACAAGGACCGCGGGGGTTGAACGCCCTCACGGGCCCTGCGTTGGATCCTTGCTGTCCGCTCGCGCTCGGGGGGTCCCTTGTGCCTCGGGGGGCGGGGCGGGTGCTATCCCTCTTCTTTCGGGGGGGCCGCAGGCTCCTCGGGTGCGGCGGAAGGGGCGCCCTCAGCGGGGGAGGTTGCCTTCGGGGCCGCGGGACGCTGCCCTGGCGCCTCGAGAGGGGTGAGCTTAGCGGCCGGGGTCAGATCGTGGACCCGACGCCTCCACTCGATGTACGGTTCGCTGGGGTTCCAGCTGGGGGAAAGAGAGATGCGCAGGATCTGGCCCGGCTGGATCACGCTCGGGTTCTGGATCCCATCGCGATTCGTGTGCAGAATTTGGACCCACTGACGGGCGTCCCCGTAGTAATAGGCCGCCAAGAGGTGCAGGTTATCGTTCGACTGAACCTGGTGCAGGGCCTCGATCGGGGTCGTCGCATCGGACGGGGTGCCCGATGGTGCCTGAGCGTGCAGAGGGGTGACGACGACGAGGATCAGAAAAGTGGTGAGGGGGATCGGCCATCGCCATTGCATGGATAGACCTCCTTGCTGTCTCCGTTGCCTGTCAGAGACCCGACCGCCTCGGCGGGCAGGTACTTCTCCCAGACATGCAAATGGCGGGCCGATTGAGCCAGGATCGTGAGATACAGGGCCGAGAGTGGCTTGGATGGCTTGCGGATCAGGAACATCCCGGCCTGCTGGGGGGTCCGGCTGCCCTTTCGGGTGTTACAGGCCCGGCATGCGCTGACCACATTCTCCCAGATCGTTTTCCCCCCCAGCGAGCGAGGTACGATATGATCGATGGTCATCCGCTCGCCGCCGTTACGCCCGCAGTACTGACACGTATACCAGTCTCGTTTGAGGATATTCTTCTTATTGAACGAGAGGGCGTGGTTCCCGGCTCTCCTGATATAGCGCTGGAGGCGGATGACCGAGGGGATCAGCATGGCCAAGGAGGGGGAACGGATGAGGTCTGCCGTGTCCTCGACCCGCTCTGCCCGACCGGTAAAGAGCAGGACGATGGCCCGGCGCACGTCGCAAACCTGAAGCGGTTCAAACGATCGGTTCAGGATCAGAACTTTATGGGGCTCCATACACGGCCCTCTGAGGGGGCTTCAGGACATCACCCTTGGTACCACAGCCTCTCTCCTTTGTCAAGACCATCGGCCGCCCCTGGACGCTCCTCTCTGTGTGGCTTCGGGTGGCAGGGGGTGTGGCGAAACTCTCCTGCGCATGGTGTCGTCTGTCGTGGGCTACGGCGGGGGTCTTGTGCGATAACGATAGGGCCAGTCCGGAGGAGGTTCACGAACGCGTTGGTCACGGGAATGGAAAGGGGGAGAGGACCTTCGCCCCCTCCCCCCTTTTCGTGGATGAGCCGGTTAATACCCGGGCTTCGCGGCGGGCACCGTCGGGGCCTTCACCCCGAGCTTCTCCAGGCCGGCCGTCAGCTTGGCAGTCGCCTCATCCTTCTTGCCTTCGCTGAGGGCCTTGTCCCCATCACTGCAGAGCTTCGAGGCCTCTGCATTCGGGGTCTTCTTCAATGCGTCCTGGCACTGCTTGGAGAGTGCCTGCGGGTCTGCCTGAGCCCAGGCCGCCGGGATTGCCACGAAGCTCGCGATCGTCGCCACAAGGATTGCCGATACAGCCTTCTTCATCTGGATCTCCTTTCTGGGACACACGTTGGCGGTTTTCTCTTCCATCATGAAACGCACTGCTTCTCCTCTGGTTTCTCACCCCCCTTCCCAAGTGCGGACCTGAGGGTCGGTCCATACGATCGAGGGTAAAGGTCACCTAATGGCAACCTCCATGCCATGCCGGGAAGAAGGTTGACGGTGGCGGGCGCGATCCCTCCGATCTTCCGGGTTTTATTGAGGAAGCCTCAGTGCCCGCGTGAGAGTCGGACGGACAGTTCTTGGCGGGCGAGGATGTAAGGTTTACACGGTGAGGGGAGTAAGAGTTACCGGCTAAAGCGGCAGCACACCCCCCGTGCATGTCCGGCCGTTCGCGCATGGGATTCCCTATGGCCCGTG
Source organism: Candidatus Methylomirabilota bacterium (assembly GCA_023249165.1). Classification (GTDB taxonomy): domain Bacteria; phylum Methylomirabilota; class Methylomirabilia; order Methylomirabilales; family CSP1-5; genus CSP1-5. The sequence goes on from JAHFDE010000084.1 coordinate 5,218, forward strand.
CCAGGTGAGCCTCCCCGCGTGCCCGATGAGGCTCAGGCGCGGGGTGCCGTCAGGCAGCACCGCGAGCTCGGCGCGTTCCGTCGCCCCTTTGTCGGAGAGGATCACGCGCACTTCCCCGTCTCGCCCCAGGTCGAGCGCCGCGCGGAGCTTTGCCGTCGCGTCCACGAGGCCGACGGCCGGCTTGCCGTCAGGCAATACGAACAGCCCGACGCGTCTTCCATCCCTGTCTATGAGGCTCACACTCGGCAGACCGTCCGGCCCCAGCTTCAACTGGACATAGGCCTTCCCTTCCTTATCTGCCAGGTCGAGGCTCGGGGATCCGTCGGCCGAGACGTAGAGCCCTCCCCGGCGCGTCGAGCTCTTGTCGTACAAGGCCAGCCCTGCGCTGCCATCGGCCCGGACATACACAAAGGCGCGGCTTTTTTCGTCCCTGTCGGCGAGGGCTAGATTCACCGAGCCGTTTGCGGTCTCCAACCAAGCACGGGCGTTTCCCCGCGCGTCCCGGAGGACGAACTTCTCGGCCTCGACCACCGGTGCCACTGTGGGGGGCGCGGACTGACCCGTCAGCACGGCGGTAACGATCCCCCCCAGGACGAGGGCGGTCGCCCACCTCCACCGGCGGTTGTCCCGCTCCACTCGATGTAGCCTCCTGACCAGGGTCTGCATCGTCTGCTCGTTCATCGCTTTCTCCGTTTTCCTCTACACCCTTCGCCGGGACTTCCTCGATGCATGAGCGCGCACGCCTGACCGCCGCGTTGCCGTGTCCATCCTCACGTCGAGAAATTCACCGTAGCGGGACCGGTAAGTCCAGCCTTCCACCCGGAGCCGGGTGGCGGTGAGTCCGAGCATGAGACACAGCCCCCACATCTGGTGCCGTTCCGGTTCCGGGAGCTCGGCAGGCGAGCGAAGGTTCGGGTAGGGGGAGGCGAGTGTGCGGAGGGCTTCGAGCGTTCGGGCGTGGACGGTCGTGAGGAGGGTCAGATGCCCCTGAAGCAGCTCCGGAGAATTGTACGTGCGGAGGTCATCGGCGATCGCCGAGGCGAGGTGCCGCTCGTACGTCCAGCCATCTTCGGGTCCATGAAGAACCCGGTGGGCCTCCTCGAGGATCTCCAGATTGTTGGGGAGCAAGCGGTCGTTTTTCAGGAACCATCGGATGAGGGAGGGCAGGTCATCGAGTCCAGCGGAGGGATCGCTGGCGAAGGTGTACGTCATGAGGGGTTGAGGCGGTAGTCTTCGAGTCCGCGGTGCTGCTCTGCGCGGGGCAGGCGTGGTGGTATCTCCTGGCGGTGCAGAGGGTGTAGCAGTGCAGTGAGAGAGGTGCAGCTGTAGAGAGGGTGCAGGAAGTGCAGGGGGTGCAGAAGGTGCAGAAGGTACAGAAGGTACAGAAGGTACAGAAGGTACAGAAGGTACAGAAGGTGCAGAAGGTACAGGCGGTATAGGAGGTGCGGACGGCGGTGTGTCTGCTTGTGCGACAGGGATCACATCCTCCTCGTGGCCGTGATGGAGTTTTCTCAGGATGTAGATATCCGTGCGGACCCTGGTTCCCTGGAGGGCCTGCTGCAGGTCCGCCATCCCTTCGGGTCGAAGGACCATGTAGCAGTGCGGGCAGAAGGAGCGTTCGAGGGGAAGCGAGGTTTCGCAGGCGGGACACCGCGGTGAGCGGGTCCCCCCCTTGCTCAGCCAACGACTCAGAGTCTCCCGGAAGTGCACCGTGGTCCCCTGTGTCCGGGATTCCCATGTCCACTCACGATGAGGCACCTCTGGACGCTGATCACTCTGAGCAGGGACGATACACGCAAGTCCCCTCCGAGTCAAGTCTCCTCTCCACCTCGCCCTTGTTGCGTGAAGATCCGTCTCGCGAGTGCCGGTTTGCGGGGTCCGCCGGGCGCGGCGAAGGCGTCGAGATCGTGGCCCCGCGCCGTCCATGTCATTTCGGCATAAAGCGCCGCGCGCGGGGGCAAACGCCTTGATATGAAAGGCCGTATCTGGAAAACCTGAAAGGCGGCCTCAGGGGCACAGGGGCCTCTCAGGGCAGGCGAGAAGCGAACTTACATGGCGGCGGATCCAAGAGCGACTCCTGTCGCACGGGCGAATCAGGTCCGGGCACGATTCTTGCTCGGGTTACAACACCGACACTGGTGGTCTCCCATCCAAGGTTGGGAGGAAGCCGATCATGGGCAAGGGCAAGAAACTGTGGGGGCGTGACGAGGTGGCGACCTGCAAGCTCTGCGGGACGCAGCTCAAGGAAGGAGATCTCACCTGTCCGCTCTGCGGTTTTCTCACGGGCGCCGATTCCAACGTCTTTGTCATTCCAGGGAATGCAGGGGGCTCTGCGAAACAGAAGGAGATCCGGCCCACGCCGACCCCCCCTCCCGCGCAGGAGACGGCTGTCCCCGATGTGAAGGAGGCCGCGCCTCCAGAGGTGGAGCCCGAGTTGGACATCGAGGAGGAAACGGCGCCAGTGATTCAGAAGAAGCCCGAGGCGAGTACCCCCGTCTTCACCCTGGATGCACCGGGACTCCGAAAGTTGCTGGCCAGACAGCCGGACCTGCTCGAGCCAGGACTGAGGCTGGTGGCCGACAGGAAAGGGAAGCCGATCGGTGCGGGACTTTCCACCGCGGTCGGCGAAATTGATCTCTTGGCCCGCGACGGGAGCGGAGGCTTTGTGGTCGTGATGATTGCCGGACGGGGACAGCAGGGGGAGAAGTTCGTCGCGGAGATCCTGCAGCGGATTGGCTGGGTCCGAAAGCACCTGGGCAAGGGAAAGGAGCGGGTGCGGGGGATCGTGCTGGTGGAGCAGGTGCCCGAAGACCTCGGCTACGCCTCGGCCGCTGTGGCGGACACCGTGGTCATCAAGACGTACCGGGTCGGCCTCGCAATCGAGGACGTAGAGATCTGATAGCAGACAGCAGACAAAGGAGGGGTGTTTCAATGAAGAAGGCAAGATGGACCGTGTTCTCTCTTCTCGTCGTTTTCGCAGGGGTGACGGGATGCGCGACGACCGAGGGCGTCGTGAAGTCCAAGGAGGACGGGACCACTCAGGTCTATCAGGTCAGCTCCTCGCAGGCCTGGGAGATTACCAAGACCGTCTTCCGTTGGCACGATAGCGACGCCATCGAGGAGCATCAGCGTGAGGGCTATATCCTCGCGACCAATGGCAAGAAATGGGTCCCGTGGTCATCGATGATGGTGGCGTGGGTGGATCGCGTTGACCGCAACAAGACCAAGGTCACCGTGGTGACAAAGCGACGCATCGGGGACGTGGGGACGGACTCGAGCGAAGCCACGTTTCACAAGCACTTTGCCGAGGCGGTGAAGATCGTCAAGACAGGAAAGGCTCTTCCTCCCGAACGGCCAGAAGCGAAGTAGCTCGACACCAGCGCGAGGCCGCCAAAGGATGATCCCTTGGCGGCCTCCGTTTTTTCACCACCATCCTCTTGCACTCTGATGCTTGCCCCGAAGGTGGCCTAGGATAGTCACAAGAGCTGTCAGGCGAACGCACGGGGCCTTAGACCGCCGACGTCTCAAGGGCAAAGACCTCCACGCGGACGGTAAATGTGCGCGCTTCTGCGGGCCTAAGGACTCCGACTCCGGCCACGTGGCGTGAGATCACCTCCCCTTGATCGTTCTGGACCTGCAGAACAATAGAGTACTCCCATGGTTGCCCGCTGCCGGGATGGCGGATGGTGCCCTCGACGTGAAGAGGGCAAACGATGGGGGACGCAAGGCGGCCGGTCCTGACCGGATCAAAGCGCACATAGCGCTGACACGCGGGACAGATCGCCGCCCTCATGAGGATCGTGGCCTTACAGTGGGGACACGGTCTCGTGTTGCCGGGGAGAGTGGAATCTGTCGAGG
>JAHFDE010000085.1 GCA_023249165.1 Candidatus Methylomirabilota bacterium
ATCACCCGCTTGTTGACCAGCCGGAGATCCACCCGCTCGCAGAAGTCATGTAGGCTGCTGAACTTCCCCCCCGTGAGCCGGGCATTCAGGATCGACTGGATGGCCGTCTCTCCCAGATTCTTGACCGCCACGAGTCCGAAGCGAATCTTGTCCCCCACCACCCGGAAGGTACTCCCCGACTCGTTGACCTCCGGCGGGAGGATCTCGATCCCCATCTGCTGGCACTCCTCGATGTACTTCACCGTCTTGTCCGTGTCCCCCATTTCCGAGGTGAGGAGAGCCGCCATGAACTCCATCGGATAGTTGGCCTTGAGATAGCCGGTCTGGTAGGCCACCACCGCGTAGGCAGCGGCATGAGATTTGTTGAAGCCGTACCCGGCAAACTGGGCCATGAGATCAAAGATCCTCTCGGCCTTGGCCCTGGGGACATGCCGGGCCACCGCCCCCTCGACGAACTTCTCTCGCTGCCGGTCCATCAGCTCGGGGTTCTTCTTGCCCATGGCCCGGCGCAGGATGTCCGCCTCGCCCATGGTGAACCCGGCCATCTCGCTGCCAATCTGCATCACCTGTTCCTGGTAGACCATCACCCCGTACGTCTCCTTCAGGTATTTCTCCATGAGCGGATGGTCGTAGTTGATCTTCACGCGTCCATGACGCCGGTTGATGAAGTCCGGGATCATCTCCATAGGGCCCGGCCGATACAGCGCCACGAGGGCGATGACATCCTCCAGGCGTTCTGGTCTCAGGCGCCGCAACAGATCCCGCATCCCCGCCGACTCCAACTGGAAGACGCCTGAGGTCCTCGCCTCCGACAGGAGCTGGAACGTCTTCGCGTCGTCGAAGGGGATCTGATCTGCCTGCAGCTCAACTCCCCGAGTCTCGTTGAGGAGCTTGAGCGTGTTGGCGATCACCGTGAGCGTCCGCAGGCCCAGAAAGTCCATTTTGAGGAGACCGATCTTTTCGATGGCCCCCATGGCATACTGGGTCGTGATCTCCCCTTTGGCCCCCCGGTAGAGCGGGACATGCTCGATGAGGGGTTCTCCCGAGATCACCACGCCGGCCGCGTGGGTGGACGCATGGCGGGTCAGCCCCTCGAGCGATCTGGCAATCTCCCACAGACCGTTCACCTCCGGCCGGGAACGGACAGCCTCGCGAAGCGGCGGGCTCTGCGCGATGGCCTCGTCCAGGCTGATGTTGAGGACATTGGGGACCATCTTGGCAATCTGGTCCACCTCGCCGTAGGGCATCCCCAGGGCGCGCCCCACGTCCCGGATCACCGCCTTCGCCCCCAAGGTCCCAAAGGTGATGATCTGGGCGACGTTCTCCTTGCCATATTTCTGGGCGACGTACCCGATGACCTCCTCCCGGCGATCGTCGGCGAAGTCGATATCCATGTCGGGAGGTGAGATGCGCTCAGGATTGAGGAACCGCTCGAAGAGGAGGCCGTAGCGCAACGGATCGATATTGGTGATGCCCAGCGCGTAGGCCACCAGGCTTCCGGCAGCGGACCCTCGGCCCGGCCCGACCGAGATCCCGCGCTCTTTCGCGAAGCGGATGAAGTCCCAGACGATCAAGAAGTATCCGGCGAAGCCGATCTTCTCGACCACCCCGAGCTCCCGGGCGAGACGGCCCTTCGCCTCTTCCGTGATCTGACCGTACCGCTGATTCAGGCCGCGCCAACTGCACTCGGCCAGATAGCTGTCCAGGGTGTGCCCCGGGGGCGCCTGATAGCGCGGCAGGTGGATCCTGTCGAACTCCAGCTGGAGGTTGCACCGCTCGGCGATCGCCACCGTGTTGAGGAGCGCCTCCGACAACTCTGGAAAGAGGTCCGCCATCTCTCGCGGACTCTTGAAGTAGAACTGATCCGAGGCAAAGCGCAGGCGATCCCGGTCGGCCACCGTCTTGCCGGTCTGGATGCAGACGAGCGCGTCATGGGCCTTATGATCTCCGGCGTTCAGGTAATGGACATCGTTGGTGGCGACGACAGGCACCTCCAGTCTCTTGGCCATCCGGAGGAGGCCTTGATTGACCGCCCGCTGGGGCTCGATTCCGTGGAACTGGAGCTCGAGGAAGTAGTTCTCCCGGCCAAACAGATCCCGGTGCCAGGCGGCAACCTCACACGCCTTCTCCTCCTCTCCGTGCGCCAGCAGTTGGCAGACCTCACTATTAAGACAGCCGCTGAGCGCCAGGAGTCCCTCGTGGTATTGGGCCAAAAGCTCCTTATCGATCCGCGGCTTGTAGTAGAAGCCTTCGAGATATCCCGCGGTCACCAGCTTGATCAGATTCTTGTATCCGGTCCGGTCCCTCACCAAGAGGGTCAGGTGGTTCGCCCCCTCATACTGCCCATCCTGGGGATAGCGCTCGAGGCGCGATCCGGGAGCGACATAGACCTCACACCCGATGATCGGCTTGATCCCCTCCTTCTGGGCCAGCCGATAAAAGTCGATGGCGCCGAAGAGGTTGCCATGGTCCGTGACGGCCAGCGCGGGCATCTTGAATTCCTGCGCCTTCCGCACCAGCTTCTCGAGATGGCACGCCCCATCCAGCAGGCTATACTGGCTGTGGACATGCAGATGCACGAAGTCCGCGCGCGGCATACTCAACTCCTCCCTGAGCACCGCCCTCGCCCCCGCTCGGACGAGGCCCGGCTACTCCCATTCAATCGTGCTGGGGGGCTTACTGGAGATGTCGTAGACGACCCGGTTCACTCCCCTGACTTCGTTGATGATCCGATTAGAGATCAGCCCGAGGACCTCGAACGGAATCCTGGCCCAATCCGCGGTCATCCCGTCCTCGGACGTGACCGCTCGGAGGCCCACCACATTCTCGTAGGTCCGCGCATCGCCCATGACTCCCACACTTTTCACCGGCAGGAGGACGGCGAAGCCCTGCCAGAGGCCCCGGGTGAGCCCCGCACGTCTGAGCTCCTCGTCGACAATGGCGTCCGCCGTCCGGAGGATATCCAGGCACTCTTCTGTCACCTCGCCGAGGACGCGGACGGCAAGGCCCGGACCGGGGAACGGATGGCGCCAGAGGATCGTCTCTGGAAGGCCAAGGTCCTTCCCGACCTCCCGCACCTCATCCTTGAAAAGATCGCGCAGCGGCTCGATCAGCCGAAACGCCATAGTGCCGGGGAGCCCGCCCACGTTATGGTGGGTCTTAATGGTGGCGGAAGGGCCGCGGACCTGTTGGCTCTCGATCACATCCGGATAGAGGGTTCCCTGCGCGAGAAACGCAAAGCGGCCCAGCCGCCGCGCCTCCTCCTCAAAGACCTGGATAAACTCGGCCCCGATGATCTTCCGCTTCTCCTCAGGATCCGTCACCCCCTTGAGCGCGCGGAGAAAGCGATCCGAGGCGTCGACGGCGACGACCTGGAGTTTCAGGTGTTCCCGAAACATCCGCAGCACCGACTCCGCCTCCCCTCGGCGGAGGAGGCCGTTATCGACAAAGACAGAGACCAGACGATCCCCGATGGCCCTGTGAACCAACAGGGCCGCGACGGAGGAGTCCACTCCCCCACTCAACGCGCACAGCACCCGCTCCCCTCCGACTTTCTCGCGGATCCCCTCGACCGCCTTCTCAATAAAGGATCGCATGGTCCATGTCGGCGAACACCCGCAGATCCTGAGGACGAAGTTCTCGAGGATCTGCCGCCCCCCCGGCGTGTGCATCACCTCCGGATGAAACTGGACGGCGTACCACGGGCGGCTCCTGTGCCGCATGGCGGCGGAGGGGGCGTTCTCCGTATGGGCAATGGCAGCCCACTCGGGGGGGAGGGCCAGGATCCTGTCTCCGTGGCTCATCCAGGCGATGGTCTCGGGTCCCAGTCCCGCCAGAAGGTCCGAGGCGTCGTCAATACGGAGTTCGGCCCTGCCGTACTCCCTGGCCTGTGCCGCATCGACCTTCCCACCCAGCAGGTGGGCCAGGACCTGCATCCCGTAGCAGATCCCCAGGACAGGCCGCTCCAGCGCCAGCACCTCTCGATCCAGGAGTGGGGCATCCCGATCGTAGACACTGGCCGGACTCCCGGACAGGATGATCCCCTTTGGACTACACTGTCGGATGAGCTGGATCGGCGCGGTGCAGGGGAGGATCTCGCAGTAGACTCGGCACTCTCGGACCCGCCGAGCGATGAGCTGGGTGGTCTGCGAGCCAAAGTCAAGGATCAGGATTGTGTCAGTCATACCATGGCGGCTGGCGAGTCCTCAGACCTCAGTCCTCAGTCCTGAGGTCCTGGTCGTCTAGCTCTCCATGCGGTAGTTCGGCGCTTCCTTCGTGATGATCACGTCATGGACGTGCGACTCCCGGAGGCCGGCATTCGTGATTCTGGCAAAGCGGCCATTCCGTCTGAGCTCCTCCACGCTGCGGCAACCGCAGTACCCCATGCCGGACTTCAGGCCCCCCACCAACTGGTAGACGGTCGCGGCCAGCGTTCCGCGGAACGGAACCCGTCCCTCGATCCCCTCGGGGACCAGCTTCCCCTCCTCGGCCTCCTGCTCCTGAAAGTAGCGATCCCGTCCCCCGCGTTGCATCGCCCCGAGCGATCCCATCCCACGGTACACCTTGTAGCTTCGGCCCTGATAGATCACGGTCTCCCCGGGGCTCTCTTCCGTGCCGGCGAACAGCCCCCCGATCATCACCGCATGGGTCCCCGCGGCGATGGCCTTCGTGATGTCTCCCGAGTACTTCACCCCGCCATCAGCGACGATGGGAATCCCGCGCCGATCGCTGACTGTCGCGCAGTTGGCAATGGCGGTAATCTGAGGGACCCCTGCGCCCGCCACGACCCGCGTCGTACAGATCGACCCGGGCCCGATTCCGACCTTGATCCCGTCGACCCCCGCTTCGATCAGATCCTCCGCGCCCTTGGCGGTGGCCACGTTGCCCGCGATGACCTCCGCGTGCGGAGAGGACCTTTTGATCCAGCGGACGGTCTCGATGACCGGCTGAGAGTGGCCATGGGCGGTGTCCACCACGACGATGTCCACCCCCGCCTTCAGTAGGAGGGGGACCCGAGCCTCGGCATCCTCCTCGACGCCCACCGCTGCCCCAACCCGGAGTCGTCCCAGGTCGTCTTTGCAGGCGTTCGGGTACTTCCGGCGCTTTTCGATATCCTTGATCGTGATGAGCCCCTTCAGCTTAAACTGCTCGTCCACGACCGGGAGCTTCTCAATCCGATGCCGGTGGAGGATCTCCTTCGCCTCCTCCAGAGAGGTCCCGACAGAAACGGTGACGAGGTGATCCTTCGTCATCACCCCCGAGATGGGGAGGTCGAGCTTCGTTTCAAACCTGAGGTCCCGGTTGGTCAGGATTCCGACCAGCCTCCCATCCTCATCAGTCACCGGCACGCCTGAGATGTGGTAGCGCTCCATGATTGCGAGCGCCTCGTGGATCTTCTGGGTCGGACGGACGGTGATGGGATCGACGATCATCCCGCTCTCAGACTTCTTCACCTTGTCCACTTCCGACGCCTGTCTTTCCGCCGAGAAGGCCCGGTGGATGATCCCGATCCCCCCCTCGCGAGCCAGGGCAATGGCCAATCGCGCCTCGGTCACCGTGTCCATGGCTGCGGAGACGAGGGGGACATTGATCCGGATCCGCGTCGTGAGCCTGGTGGAGATATCTACTTCGCGGGGGTGGACATCCGATCTGGCCGGAACGAGCAGGACGTCGTCAAAGGTCAGCGCCTCTTCGAGCGGCCCGTGTAGCATTGGTCCTCTCCTCTCCCGTCCCCACGATTTGGTGCTATATTCCTTAATCTACCCCGATATCTAGCGCCCGTCAACGTCTTTGAGCCGAGAAGATATTAGATCCCCATGGCATCCTTGGCCGCATGCAGGGTCTCACGCGCCACCTTCCTTGCCCGCTCCGTCCCCGCGGCGAGAATGTCCTCTATCTGGCCGACCCGCTCGGCGAGGGCCACCCGCCGCTCATAGATCGGGGTGAGGACCGGAAGCATGTGCGTGAGCAGGACCCCCTTGCAGTCGAGACAGCCAATCGCCGCCGTCCGGCACCCTGGAACCACATAGCTCTCCCGCTCCGCCTTCGGCGTAAAGATCTTATGGAGGTCGTAGACCGGGCAGACGTCAGGGTTGCCTGGATCGGTCCGACGGACGCGGGCCGGGTCGGTGACCATCGGCTTGATCTTCTTCTCAACCGTCTCGGGGGGATCCGACAGATAGATGCAATTGTCGTAGCTCTTGGACATCTTTCGACCGTCGGTCCCTGGAATCTTAGGAAACTCGGTGAGCATCGCCTCCGGGATGGTGAAGACCGGCTTATAGAGGTGATTGAACCGGCGGGCGATCTCGCGGGCCAGTTCGATGTGAGGCAGCTGATCCACCCCCACCGGGACAAAGTTGGCCTGATAGATCAGGATGTCTGCCGCCTGCAGGACGGGGTAGCCGAGGAACCCGAAGGTGCTGAGATCCCTGTTGGTCACCTCTTGCAGCTGCTCTTTGTACGTGGGATTCCGCTCCAACCAGGGGAGGGGGGTGATCATGGAGAGAAGGAGGTGGAGCTCTGCATGTTCCGGGAGGCGGGATTGCACAAAGAGAACCGCCCTCTCGGGGTCGATGCCTCCACTCAACCAGTCGAGCGCGATCTCGCGGATGTACTCTTTGAGGTGGCTGGTATCGGCATAGTCAGACGTCAGGGCGTGCCAGTCCGCCACAAAGAAGTAGCATTCGTACTCGTCCTGCAGCCGCCTCCAGTTCTCCAGGGCCCCCAAGAGATGGCCCAGATGAAGCCGCCCTGTAGGCCGCATGCCACTCAGGACGCGTTCCTTACGTATCCGATTCCTCAGCACACCCTCCGTGACGTCGGCACTGTCCCCAGCAGCCAGATCACCGGCGAGATCGCGCCGCCCACTGCCCCGGAAGGATGCGGCCGAGCAGCACACTTGCCCCGTACCGTTCCATGCCTCGATGCCTCAGCGTCGGTGTGGGCCCCAAGAGACCGGACAGGACCTGACTCCCGTCGAGGGGGAAATGGGAGTGATGGCGGATTGGAAATACGCTATCAAACGGGCCGCCCTTTGTCAATCGGCGCAAACTCAGTGAGGCCGGCCGAAGCGCTGCCGGAGGAGCGCGATCTCCTCCTCACGGCTCTTCAGGTGTCCATCTAACCGCCCCCTGAGCAACATGTCCATGATCCGGCGGTAGGTGGGTCCTGGGACGAAGCCGAACTCTTTGAGGTCCCGGCCGGTGAGCGCGGGCTTCACGAAGGCCAGGCGGGTGAGGTAGCGCTCGACCCTGCGCCTGACCCTTCCCGATCCAGCCCAGAGCAAAAGGTGCGACTCGGGCGAGGCGCAATCCAGCAGATGTCGAAGGCGGCTCGCCCCAAGCCGCCTCCCTTCCAACTGCCTTTGAAGCAGCGGAAGGCCCCTGAGTTCCCCCGTCAGCGCCGCCAACGGTGGGCCTTTGAGTCCGAGGCGTCCTCCGACCCGGCGACGAACCCGGGCAGGGACCGAGCGCAGAAGGATGAGGAGATAGACTCGCCACAACTCAGGCCGCGGAGAGACCCCCAGGTGGCGGTAATGTTGCCAGCCCTGGCGAACGCGTCTCATCTGGGCCGCCGCGCGGAGATCACGGGCCAGGGCGGGGTCCAGCGCCCTCAGGACTCCAAGCCCCTCAAGAATCTTCAACACTGCCTCGGGGGCGGCCTCGTGGAGCACCAACTGCACTTCCCGGAACAGCCGATCCCCCGAGAGCCGCTGCAGTACGCTCTCCGCCAGGGTGCTTTCGATGCGGCGCCGGTCCCGGACGCTGAAGCGGAGGCGATACCGAGCGGCGTACCGGGCTCCCCGCAGGATCCGGGTGGGATCATCCCGGTAGCTTTCGTCATGGATGGCCCTCAGGCGCCCTCCCCTGAGATCCGTGAGTCCGCCGAAGGGATCGAGCAGTTCCCCGCCCCCCGAGGTGAGCCGGACCGCCATCGCATTGATGGTGAAGTCCCGGCGGAAGAGATCCTCGTCAATTGTTGCTGGAAAGACCTGAGGAAGAGCGGCCGGATGGCGGTACTGTTCCCGCCTGGCGGTGGCCACATCAAGGCGCAGGCCGTCTTGCAGGATGAGGGTGGCCGTCCCAAACCGAGGATGGATCGTGACCCGTGCTCCCAGCGAGGCAGCCAGCGCCTCCGCATACGGCGCGGCATTTCCCGCCACGGTGATGTCCAGGTCCGCGCCGGGGGACCCCATAATGAGATCCCGCACCGGCCCCCCCACGAGATACACCGAGACTCCCCGCCGCTCTCCGAGCACTGCGGCGGCCTCGAGCACCTCTTGCTGTCGGCGCGGCAGGCGCCTCAGAAGCTGCGGCGCCAGAACCGGAGGAATGGGCCGCATCACTTCAGAAAGGCGAGAGGGTCTTTGGCCTTGGCGTTCTGCCGGATCTCGAAGTGGACGTATGGAGTCTCGGCGATCCCGGTCATTCCCACCTTGGCGATGACCTGCCCCTTGCTCACCCTCTCCCCCCTCTTCACGAGATTCAGCTGGTTGTGGGCATACACCGTGGCAAACCCCCCGTCATGATCGATGACGATCAGGTTGCCGTAGTCGCGAAGATCCGCCCCGCCATAGATCACCTTCCCCTGCTCCGCCGCCCGAATCGGGGTTCCCTGCGGTGCCGCGATGGCAATCCCGTTGTTCTTGAGCTCATTCTCGACACCGAAACGGGCAATGATCTTCCCCTTCACCGGCCACGCGAACTGAACCCGCGCAGGCGCCGTTTCTCGCGCCGGAAGCTGCCGCTCGAGCATCGCTGTCTCTTCCGACCGGTAACTGGGAACCTCCAGGACCCGCCGCGCCCCAGGAATGAAGAGACGATCCCCGGCCTCAATGTCTGCGGGATCGGCGATCCGGTTGACCCGGCTCAGTTCCCCGACATCCACCCCGTAGGTCTTGGCGATCCGGAAAAGGGTCTGGCCCGGACGGACGTGATGATAAACGCCGATCGCACGCGGTTCGCGCCCGCCGCAGGCCGTCAGCAGAAGGCCGAAGAGACACACGACCGTGACGTACGGATGCCTCACGATGCCTTCCCCGCCAGATGCCGGCGGAGGCGGT
>JAHFDE010000218.1 GCA_023249165.1 Candidatus Methylomirabilota bacterium
CTTCCAGGCGGAGTGCTACATCCTCACCAAAGAGGAGGGGGGGCGGCACACCCCCTTCTTCTCGGGCTACCGGCCCCAGTTCTACTTCCGGACCACGGACGTCACCGGGGTCACCACCCTCCCCGACGGGGTCGAGATGGTGATGCCCGGGGACAACGCCCGCCTGAAGGTGGAGCTCATCCAGCCCATCGCGCTCGAGAAGGAGCTCCGCTTCGCCATCCGAGAGGGGGGCAAGACGGTGGGGGCCGGGGTGGTGAGCGAGATCGCGGTGTGACACGTGGCAGTCAGCAGTCAGCGGTCGGCAATCAGCACTAAGGATGGAGATGCGGACTGCCGACAGCGGACAGCCGACGGCGGTCAGCACGGGGAAGCGGATAGCGGATCGCTGACGGTGGATAGCGGGAACAAGCATGGAAGCACAGCGGATTCGGATACGGCTGAAGGCCTACGACCATCGGATTCTGGATCAGTCCGCGAAGGAGATCGTGAGCACTGCCGAGCGGACAGGGGCCGGGGTCTCGGGACCGATTCCCCTGCCGTCGAAGATCAGCCGGTATACTGTGCTACGCTCGCCCCATGTGGACAAGAAGTCCCGGGAGCAGTTTGAGATCCGCATCCATGTTCGCCTGCTGGATATTCTGCGGCCGACGCCCCAGACCGTCGACGCCCTGATGCGGCTCGACTTACCGGCAGGAGTCGATGTCGAAATCAAACTCTAGCGTCCGACGTCCGTGGTCCGAAGTCCGAGGTCGAAAGAGGACCCGCTGACTTAGGACATCGGACATCGGACATCGGACACTGTTCATGCGGATGGGAATCGGGCTTCTTGGTCGAAAGGTAGGGATGACCCAGGTCTTCGATGGGGAGGGCCGGGTGATTCCCGTCACGGTGGTAGAGGCCGGCCCGTGTATCATCGTGCAAAAAAAGACGGCGGCCAAAGACGGCTACGAAGCGGTTCAAGTGGCCTACCTTCCGGAGAAGCCGAAACACGTCTCCAAGCCGCTTGCGGGGCACTTCGCCAAGGCCCAGGTTGCCCCCATGCGGCATCTGGAGGAGATGCGGCTTCATTCAGCGGCTGAGTACGGAGTGGGCCAAACCCTGACGGTGAGCCTCTTCGCCGAAGGTGAGGAGGTGGTGGTCACCGGAACGTCAAAGGGGCGGGGATTTCAGGGAGGAGTGAAACGCTGGGGCTATCGCGGTGGCGCCAAGACTCACGGGTCGATGTTCTACCGCGCCCCGGGATCGATCGGCGCCTCCTCCTTTCCCTCCCGGGTCTTCAAGGGACACCATATGCCTGGACGAATGGGAGGGGCACAGGTGACCATCCGGGGACTCCGGGTCGTGCGGAGCGATCCCAGTCGAAACCTCCTGTTGATTCGGGGGGCCGTCCCCGGGCCTCAGGGTGGACTCCTCGCCGTGCGGAAGACGGGCAAAGGCACCGGTGTGGGAAGCCAAGCCAAAGCGCCCGACGAGAAGAGAGCGAAACAGGAGTGAGAGCCGAGCGGGAGGCGCGATGTCTCGGACCCTCGATGTCGTGAACGCCCAGAACGAGAAGGTGGATGAGGTGACCCTGTCACCCGCCGTTTTTGAGGCGCCGGTGAAGGGACACCTGCTCCACGAGGCCGTCCGCTGGCAGCGGACGAGACAGCGACGGGGCACCGCCTCGACCAAAGGGCGTGCTGAGGTCTCCGGGGGTGGAAGGAAGCCGTGGCGCCAGAAGGGAACCGGCCGGGCGCGCGCCGGGAGCATCCGCTCACCGCTCTGGCGACACGGGGGGACCATCCACGGTCCGAAGCCCAAGGATTGGAGCTTCCACTTGCCCCGGGTCGTGCGCCGGGAAGCCCTCCGCGGCGCCCTCTCTGCCAAGGTCGCGGCCCGAGAGGTCCAGGTCTTGGAGGACTTGAGCATGGATCGCCCGAGTACGAAGAGCTTCCAGGGACTCCTGCGAGGTTTGGGCCTGACCGGCAAGGTCTTGGTGGTGACGCCGCAGAGGGAAGAGGCGGTGGAGAAATCTGCCCGGAACCTCTTGGGGGTGAAGGTCCTCCCTGCCCGGGGCGTGAACGTCTCGGATGTGCTCGGTGCTGACGCCATCCTGTTTACCCGGGAGGCACTTGTGAAGGTCGAGGAGGCGCTCACGCCATGAGGGAGCCGCATCAGATCATCCGCCGCCCCACCGTCACCGAGAAGGGAACGGCACTGAAGGAGCAGAACAAGTATTGCTTTGAGGTGGATCGGCGGGCGAACAAGATCGAGGTCAAGAGGGCGGTGGAGGCCCTCTTCAACGTGAAGGTCGCGGCCGTCCACACCGTGGCCATGCGAGGGAGGGTGAAGCGCCTGGGCCGTTTTGCGGGGCGCACGCCCGATTGGAAAAAGGCCATTGTCACCCTGAAGGAGGGGCACAGCATCGAGTTCTTCGAAGGCGCCTAGAAGGAGCAGTCAGCAGTCAGCCGTCAGCGGTCAGCAAAGGGAAAAGCTGACTGCGGACAGCCGACAGCTGGAGAGCGGATAAGATGGGGATCAAAAACTACAAACCAACATCACCGGGCCGTCGCTTCCAGTCGGTATCCACCTTTGAGGGGCTCAGCGAGACGCGAGCCCCCAAGGGGCTGTTCGCTCCCCTCCGGAAGACGGGGGGGCGGAATGCCCAGGGGCGGATCACGACCCGTCACAAGGGGGGTGGGCACAAGCGAAGGTACCGTCTCGTCGACTTCAAGCGGGAGAAGATGGGCGTGCCGGCGACCGTCGTGAGCATCGAGTACGATCCGAATCGGTCGGCACGGATCGCGCTGCTCCGCTACGCCGATGGCGAGAAGCGTTACATCCTCTCCCCTG
>JAHFDE010000086.1 GCA_023249165.1 Candidatus Methylomirabilota bacterium
GCAGTAGTGGATGACGCCATCCACCTGGTATATCGGGTTGCTGTGGGTCGTCGGGCGGGTCGTCTCCACGCATCCCCCTTGATCCACCGAGACATCCACGATGACCGAGCCGGGCTTCATAAGCTTGATCATCTCCCGGGTAACGAGCCGGGGCGCCTTGGCCCCGGGGATGAGCACGGCGCCGACGAGAACATCAGCACGCTTGACACATTCCTCAATGCTGATGGGGTTAGACATGAGGGTCGTCACGTTCGGCGGGAGGAGCGTTGCCAACGAGCGCATCCTCGAGACGTCCACATCCAGGAGGTAGATCCAGGCCCCCATGCCTGCCGCCATCTTGGCGGCGTGAAAGCCGACGATGCCACCGCCGAGGATGGTCACGGTGGCCGGTGGCACTCCGGCAATGCCGCTCAGGAGCACGCCGCGGCCTCCGCCGGGGCTGGAGAGGTAGTAGGCGGCGATGGGGATCGCCATGCGGCCGGCGATCTCGCTCATCGGTTCCAGCAGCGGTTTGCGGCCATCGTCTGTTTCCACCGTTTCGTAGGCGATCCCCACGACCTGTCGCTCGAGGAGGCTGCGGGTCAGTTCAGGTTCGGGGGCCAGATGGAGGAAGGCAAAGAGAATCTGGCTGGCCCGGAGATACGGGTACTCGCTCGGTTGAGGCTCCTTCACCTTGCAGATCATTTCGGCCCTGGCGTAGAGTTCGGCCGCACGGGGGACAACCTCTGCGCCCACCTCGGCGTACTCCTCGTCCCCCATGCCGGCGCCCTGTCCCGCGCCCCGCTCGATGAGCACCTGATGCCCGCGGGCGGTCAGGCCCTGGACCCCGGCGGGGGTCATCGCCACACGGTGCTCCTGGTCTTTGATCTCCTTCGGCACCCCAATAACCATGGCACACTCCAAGTGCCGTTCATGGTTCAGGGTTCATCGTTCATAGTTAGGGGCGGATCATGAACCGTGCATTATGGTCATCAACCATGAACCCCTCAACCATGAACCATGAACTGATCAGAGGCCCCAGTCCCGCGGGTAGCGGAAGTCGCGATCGATCGTCCGGGCCGAGACCTTGGCAATGATCGGCGGCCGCCGTTTGTATTGGGACGATTGGACTCGCCGAAAGACCTTCTGAACAAAAGCGGCGTCAAAGCCGAGTTCAATCAATGCGGGGAGTTCGTACCGCCGGTCCACCATGTAGTACAGGAGCCGGTCCACCGCTTCGTAGGTGAAGCCCAGCTCGCCCTCATCGGTCTGTCCCGCCCACAGGTCAGCGCTCGGCGCCTTTCCGATGATCTCGGGGGGGACATCGAGATGCGCGGCGAGGCCCCGGACCTGGGTCTTGTAGAGGTCGCCGATGGGGTTCAGCGCCGAGGCCATATCGCCGTACAGGGTGCCGTAGCCCAGGAGGAGCTCCGTCTTGTTGCTCGTGCCCAGGACCAGCGCCCCCAGGCGGGCGGAGTGATCGTACAGGACCGTCATCCGTTCCCGGGCCATCTTGTTCCCCCGTCGGATGTGATCGGCGTCCGGGTATGCGGCGAAGTACGCGTCGATCTGCGGCGTGATGTGGATCTCAAGGAAATGGATCCCGAGGCGATCGGCGATGAGTCGGGCGTGGCTCACGCTCTCGGGGCTCGAGGATTTATAGGGCATGCTGACCCCCCAGACGTTTTCGGGCCCCATCGCCGCCGCGGCCAAGGTGACGGCTAAGGACGAGTCCACGCCGCCGGAAATCCCGACGATCACTCGCGGGAAGCCGGGCCGCCGCACTTCGCTCTGGATGAATCCGGTCAAAACCTTGGTGCAGAGGTCCCAGTCCAGGGTGAGTTCCGGCATGATGACGGGTGGTTTCATGGGGTCTCTTCACCCCGAACCCGGCGGACGCGCTCGAGGTCCCGGGTGATCCGCTTGAGTTCCCGGAGGGTGAAGTCCAGCCGCTCGTCTCGGAGGAGGGGATTGGCGATCCGCTCCCGTCGGACCTCGCGACGGTCAATACCCACGTGCAGGAACGCTTCCTCGAGCTGAGGGCCCTTGAGCAAGACATCCCCCGTGGGGGCGATGACCTCAGACCCTCCCCAAAAGCAGGCGCCGTCCTCGTACCCGACCCGGTTACAGTAGCAGAGGAAGCAGGTAAAGAGCTGGGCGTAGGCGCGGTTCAGGTGCTCCCAGGCCGCGGCATTGGCAAAGGTGCCGTCCGGCCGAAGGCCCCGCCCGGGGCTGGCAGAGATACAGAGAATGATCTGGGCGCCGTCCAGCGCAGCGAGGTACGCCGTTGCCGGATGCCAGAGGTCCTCGCAGATGGTGAGGGCCATGCGGCCCAGTCGCGTGTCGAATGCCCGCAGGCTCTCCCCTTGGGCGAAATACCGGTGTTCGTCGAACAGGCCGTAGGTGGGAAGGTAGAGCTTTCGGTGAAGGTGGCGGAGCTTGCCGTCCTCGAAATGCGCCGCGGCGTTGAAGAAGCGACGATCTGAGGACTCCTCGACGAGCCCGACGACGATGGCCATCTTTCGGCTCGCTTGCTTGAAGAGATCGAGCCGGGGATCGCGGGCGGTGAGCGCCACCGAGGGGACCAGGTCCTTGAGGAAGTAGCCGGTCAGTGAGAGCTCTGGAAAAAGGAGGAGGTCCACACCCTGACCCTCGGCCTCGCGGAGGATCTTGTCGTGCAGGGCGAGGTTTGTGTCCAGATTCCCGAGGGCCGGTGCTATCTGGGCGATCCCGAGGGTGAACTGCTCCATCGGTCCTATCCTTCCCTTCCTTGACAGGCTGACGGGGATTGTGTAAGGTTCCCGCACCGTGCACGCGGATCGGAGGCGGCCATGGAAGAAGAGACCCTCATGCGCATCCGACTGGCCCTGACCCTTGCCCTCCGGGATCCAGCGACCGCAGTCCAGGTCCAAGCGGCGCGGGCGCTCGAGCGGATCGAAGGGGTATCCGCGCTGCAGCATCTGGCGGTCACCGCTGACTCCCCCGACACGGCTGGTGCGCTCCGGTCGCTCTACGCCGTCGCGGACATCGGCGGGGAGGAGGCATTCGCGATCTTGTGTAACGCCTTACAGGCTCCCCACGCTGAGGTCCGTGCGACGGCGGTCAAGCTGCTCGCGCGGACGAAAGATCCGAGGGTTGCGAATCACTTTATCGAGGCCCTGGAAGATCCCAATCCTGACGTCAAGGTCCTCATCCTGGAAGTCCTGGGCGATTTCCGGGAGCCGAGACTGCTGGAGGTCCTCCTGCCGCAGCTTCAGCAGGGATCCGGTCCGATCCGAGAAGCGGCGATCACCGCCCTCGGGAATCTGGGAGACCTTCGAGCGGTCGAAGCCCTCCTCCCCCTCGTGACCGATGTGACGCCGGCCGTTCGGGAGCGGATCGCGGAGGCCTTGGGTCGTTTGGGGGTGCGCGCGGCAGAAGAGGGAAAACTCAAGGAGATCACCCCGCCAGCTTAGCCTCGTTGGCCTGGAGTACCTTCGCCACATCGATCCGGCGGATCGCCGGGTCAAGCGCGATCACTATGGTCCAGGTGTAGTCTTCCGCCTGCGGATCCCACTCCATCAGGTTGACCTCTTCTCCCTCCACCGCCTTTCCCTCGCGATCCTGCACGATGCGGACCCAGGGCCGAGCAGCATCCTCGCCGCCCGGACGGGTCACCACGCCGATCTCTCCCGTGGTCAGACGCACCGCCGTTCCCGGGGGATAGATGCCGAGCATATCGACGAAGCTATCGAGGGTCAGTGGGTTAAAGGCGGTTCCGGCCAGCTTCTTCATCCGCGAGATCGCCTGGTTCGGGTCGGCAGGTCCCGAGTACACGCGAACCGTGGTCATGGCGTCGTACGTATCGGCGACGTGGACGATCATGCTATAGGGGTGGGGCTGCTCGTCAGGCCCCAGGCTGGGGTACCCTCTCCCGTCGAAGTCGATGTGGTGTTCCTTCGTCACCCGGAGGGCAATCTCTGATTGCACCCCCATCTGCTCCAGGATCTTCACGCCATCCACCGGGTGCCGTTTGATGATTGCCCATTCCTCATCGGTCAGCTTTCGGGGCGCACGGATGATCGTTTCGGGGATGTTGATCTTCCCCAGATCATGGAGGAGCGCGCCGAGCCCCAGTTCCTTGAGGGCCGCCACGTCAAGGCCCATGGTCTCTCCCAAGGCCATGGTGAGGATCCCCACGTTCACCGAGTGATTGAAGAGATACTCGTCGTAGCTCTTGATCATGGTCAGGGCCATGAGCGAGTGTTTCCCCTTTAAGATGCCCCCCACCATGTCCTCCACCGTGCGTTGTACGTCCCCCACGGAGGGGACCTTCCCGAACCGCACCTCTTGGAAGACCTTGCGGATGGTCTGCAGTGCCCGGCTGTAGATGGCTCCCGCCCCGACCCGCTCCTCCACCACCTCGACCTGTCGGGGTGGCCCTGCCCCGTCCTGACTGAGTTGCACGATGAGGATGTGGGAGACTCCGCGTCTCTGGAACTCCTGCTCGAGCTCGTCACGCTTGACATTCCGCCCGAGGAGCTCTACCAGGTGCCGAAGCTCCTCCAACGTACACCCCTTCAGGAGGGTCAACCCCTGGATTTCCCCCTTCTCGAGCCGCGTCATGAAGTTCTGGTAGAGTTCGGGCTTGGTCGTCAGGGGCACCCCATCTATGACCAGGGTATCGTGGAGGAGCCCCAGGGTGATCTGCTCCCGGGCTCCCAGCAGCTTCTCGAAGGCGCTTCTCAGATTCTGCAAGGCGGTAGCCGCGGCCGGATGAGTGGGGGAATAGAGGCCGAGATTCTTCCAGGCGGCGTTGAGACTCAGGAGGAACTGTTCCGCGTCTCTGAACTCAGAACTCATCGGGTTCCCTCGGTTTCCTTCTCGAAGCAGCGGCCACCCCTGAGGGCAGCCTCGCAAGCATGCTTCAACGCTGCAGGCGCCGATCGGGCCGCCGCCCGCAAGGCCTCCATGGCCTCCGGCATCCTCAGGGCGCCCAGGGCGTGTGCGGCGGCGATCCGGAGCTCCTCCGTCCTGCGCCGGGCCAGCCACCGCCTTCGGTGCAACAGGCCGATGAGGGTGGGCAGGACCTGGGGGTCCCCGATGGCCCCGAGCGCAGCGATGGCCTTCTTCTGTTCCTCGAGGTCCCGGGTGCCCGGATGCGCCTCCGCGAGTTGGCGGAGGGGCGGAACGGCGGCCTTCACCTTGAGCCCTCCCAGTGCAGTGATCGCCGCCTGTCGCACCGACGTGTCGGTATCCCCTAACGCGCCGAACAGCGGATCGCCGCCCTGCTCCGCGCCCAACTGCCCGTAGAGCCTAATGCTCTCGCGGCGGATCCTGGGGTCGGAATGCCGGAAGAGCCGCTTCAGGTTCTCTGCAACCTCAGGAACCGCAAGCCGCGGCAGCAGAGGGAACAGGCGCCTGGCCGTTTCCCAGGACGGCGCCGTGAGCGTCGATTGAACCGCCGGCAGGGCGGCAGGGCCCATCTGGATGAGCATATCCGCCAGCCTTTGGCGGGCTCCCATCTCCCTTTCGATCAGGAGCTGGTTGACCACTGCGGAAGCGGTCTCCTCCTTCACCGTAAGCAAGAGATGGACCAATTGATGCTCCGGGACCGGCCCGCGCCGGCAGAAGCCATCAACCAAGAGCTGCGGGCCGGTTTCCTCCAGCATCGACCGCAGGGTCCAGCGGGCGTAGCGCGTGATCTTCTCTTCCTTGGGGCTCGACGGGTGGAGCTCCATGGCCAGGGCAGCCATGATCCGCAGGCAGGTATTTCCCTCGCCCTGGGTCAATGCCTCACGCCCCCGCCGGGACAGCTCCTCCGTGAGATACTCGTACCGCGCTGGCCGATCGGTCTTCTGGAGTTCGAGGAGGAGCGCCTCCAGGTCAGGTGGGACTTCATCTTCTGCCTCCGCTCCCCCAGCTTCTTCAGGACTGCCCGTCGCCGTAGCCGATTCCTCGGTCGGAGCCGGTTGCGCGGCCACCGCGGTCGGTGTCGGTGCAGCAGCCTGCTGGACCGGTTCGGACGCGCTCTCTCCTGCGCTCACACGCTCGACCCGGGGGGAGACGGTCTCGAATTTCACGTCGAGGTCCTCCACCTCAACCGTGCTCGCTCCGCGCCCTTGGAGGAAGGCCCGGCCGCCCCCCTGCCGGGACAGCGTCGCGGCGTCGGCGATCAGCAAGTCGGTGATGTGCTGAAGGTCCTCGGGACGCACCCCGGGGAGGAAACGGATGGCCTGAATCCCCCGGCGCGTGAACTCGAGGGCAAAGCCCTGCAAGAGGGGATGATTCCGTCCCACGGGGACATCGGCGCAGGAGAAACCGCCGCCCTTGATCTGGAAGGAAAGCGGGGCCTGCTGCGAGAGGAGTTGCGTGATCTGTTTGTGGGTACGCTCGAGGGCCTGAGCCCTGGCAGGGTGCTTTCCCGGATAGGCCAGAAAGATCTTGGTGGCCTTCTTGATGCCGACGAGAATCTCAGCCAACTCGCGGGAAAAACCGGCATCCGCCTGACGGTCTCTACTTTCGTCCCTCACCATCCCCCGGCTTTCCGCCTGCGTCTTGCCTCCACGGTCTCGCCGACCGGTGTTCATCTGAACCTTATAGCAAAAGACGGACCAAGTCAATTGAGGAGCTCTGACGGGTGAGCCTCACAGGGTATCAACCGGGTCTACGTCGATCTCGAGATGAATCAATCCTCCGCGGGGGACCGTGAAGGCTTCGAGCGCCTGGGCCACCGTCGAGCGGAGAGGGGCCTCTGGGGACCCCTTGACGAACAGGTGCCACCGGAATCGACCGCGGAGGCGGGAGAGGGGAGCAGGGGCGGGACCGTCGATCTCCAGTGCCATCGGATCCTGCCGCAGCAGCGTCCCAAGCTGCTCAGCCGTCTCGGCCGCTCTCTTCTCCTGCGGGCTGGAAATGAGCAGACGAATGAGGCGGGTGAAAGGGGGAAGGTTCCGCTCTTGGCGGCGCGCCAACTCCTCCCGGGCGAAGGAGAGAAAGTCTTGATGCAGGGCCGCCTGGATGCAGTAATGATCGGGGTTATACGTCTGAATCACGGCGTCCCCGCGGCGCGAGCCCCTGCCGGAGCGGCCCACCATCTGGGTGAGCAGCGCAAAGGTCCGCTCACCCGCACGGAAGTCGGGGAGGTTCAGGCCGATGTCCGCCGAGAGGACCCCCACGACCGTCACGTTCGGGTAGTCGTGTCCCTTGGCGATCATCTGCGTCCCCACCAGGATGTCGAGATCCCCGCGTTCCAGTCGCTGTAAGACGAGGTGATGTCCCTGGCGGCCGGCCGTCGTATCCCGGTCCATCCGGGCGATCCGGGCGTGGGGGAAGAGGGTTTGCAGTTCCCGTTCCACCTGCTCGGTCCCCAGTCCGAGCTGCCGCAGGTTCGAGCCGCGGCAGTCGGGGCAGCAATCCGGAGGCCGGCGTTGGTACTCGCAGTAGTGACACCGCACGACGCCAGCGCCCCGGTGAAGGGTGAGGGAGACGTGACAGGAGGGGCAGCGGAGGAGATAGCCGCAGTCGCGGCAGAGGACGGAGGTGGCATACCCGCGCCGGTTCAGGAGCAGCAGGACCTGTTCTCGGCGGTCGAGGCCTTCGCGGATCCCGGCCTCGAGGATTCTGGACAGGATGAGGCGCTTTTGCGGTAGCTTCGGCTCCCGGCGAAGGTCCACCACTGTGACCTTCGGCAACAGGCCTGCGCCGATGCGATCGGGCAGCGAGGCCAACCGGTACTGGCCCAGTTGCGCCCGGTGAAAGCTTTCGAGGGAAGGGGTGGCCGAGCCCAGCACTACCGGGCACGACGTGAGCTCACCCCGGATGAGCGCCACGTCCCGTCCGTGGTATCGGAGAGAGTCCTCTTGTTTATAGGCGGGATCGTGCTCCTCATCCACCACCACGATCCCCAGGCGGGGCAGCGGCGCGAAGACCGCCGATCGGACCCCGACCACGATATCGGCTTCCCCCCTTCGGATGCGAAGCCACTCGTCAAGCCGCTCACCCGGGGTAAGGGCGCTGTGAAGCAGTGCGACACGCTCCCCGAAGCGGGCCCGGAATCTTTCCGTCGTCCGCGGGGTAAGGGCAATCTCGGGCACCAGGACCAAGGCCTGCCTTCCCCGTTTCATGACCCCCTCGATTGCCTGAAGGTAGATCTCGGTCTTGCCGCTGCCGGTCACGCCGAAGAGGAGGAAGGGGATGTAGCGCTCTGCGGTGGCCGCTTCTTCGATCTGACGAAGGGCCTCCCGCTGCGGCGAGGAGAGGGGGAGGGGATCCGTGTGGGTGACCGGAAGATCCCTGAAGGGGTCGCGGGAAACGGCGCTGAGCAGGGGTTCGATGAGCCCTCTGTTCATGAGGGCAAAGACGACCGAGGGAGACCCCGCGATGGTCCTCATCTCACGAGCCGGTAAGGTCCCGCCAGCCCGAAGGAGGTGAGAGAGGAGTTCTGCCTGACGGGGGGCCCGAGTCTTGAGCAGCGCGATGGCCGCCTCAACCTCCTTCTCAGAACGGATCAGGCGGACCGATCGCTCGTGTCTCTCCCGGACTCGAGCGGGGAAGTGAGACGTCTCCACCAACAGGAGTCGCTTGGCCCGAAGCCGCTGAAGGAGGGAGGGGGTCACCCTCCCAAGCTGTCGGGTCAAACGACTGACAGGGACCGCGACGTCTGGGGCGAGGAGGCGGAGCAGCTCCTGTTCCCGGGTTCCGAGGTCATGGGTCCCTTGCGCCAGGGCCTGGCGTCCCTCTTCGGTGAGACGAACGAGGCGGCGGGTCGAGGCATCAATCCCTGGGGGCAAGGCAGCCTTGATCACCGTTCCCCAGGGGGCGCCGTAGTAGTCGGCGACCCGGCGGGTCAGTTCCAGCAGGGGCTCATCGAGCAGAGGTTCAGGATCGAGGATGTCTTGAATCTCTTTGAGTCGTGTGATCTCGACGCGCTCGCGGAGGCGCACCAGGTAGCCGGAGACGACGCGCGGCCCCAGGGGGACGAGGACGCGCTTGCCGGGAGCGGCCGCCTCGCGGAGGTGGGGCGGGACGGCATAGGTGAGGG
>JAHFDE010000219.1 GCA_023249165.1 Candidatus Methylomirabilota bacterium
CGGCCAACGCGAGGCACGATGGTCTGGCGAATTGCCCGAACGCCTGTACGGTCACGGCGAGGCGCCTTGTGGCGCCATGCCTCGACGGGAGCCGATGCTCGACAAGGGCCCGGGTCGCCATGGGATCTAGGAGATGCGTCCTTTGCACAAGGGTGGATCGGAGCCCACCGCAGTCGGACCCTACTCGGCCCGCATCGACTCGAGAACGACCGTCTGCGGCCGGCCTCCTCCCCACTGCACCGTCACCCTGACCCGGGCCAGGCGGTTCGGCGGATTCGTCCCCGGCTGTTGAATGTCAGCCCTCTGCTCCCCCGCCGCGTAGGTTTTCTGGCTCGAGTCAAAGCTGGTATAGACCGCAAAGAGGACGACAAGGAATGTGCTCAATGCGATCAGGATCTCGAGCAGGGTGAAGCCCCGACGATCCGCCGCCAATCGGCCAGGCGTGCCATGGCTTCCCACCGCTTCTGTTCTGCGTCGTCGATGATGTCGGCTCATGGACTCGTGGCCCTCCCGGCCCGCTGGATCGTGATGGTTCGCGTCACCCCTGAATTATCCGCGACCGTCACCGTCACCGGGAAGGTGACGACCGCGCACGTATTCACCGACGCACCCCTCGAGTTGAACATCACCCCGCCAAGGTCCGTCCCGACGTTGTCTCTCACCGACTGGACCACTATCCCGGGATACTCCCCGGCGAGGTCGAACCAGTCAGTGATCACATCCGGATTCGGGGTGGCCTTGGAGTCCCCGGGTAGCGGCCAGTCGACGCAGTTGCCCGTTAGATTGCGTTCGATCCGATACTGGCTAGGTTGGGGACCTACGATCGCCGGATCGCCCCCCCAGTGGAACCCAAAGGTGCTCCCACGGGTCACCGCCAGGTTCTGAACTGCCCTGATCTCGTACAGGACCTGCCGCGTCCCTGCGTTGATGCTTGAGCGTTGGATAAGCCCCAAAAAAGAGGGCAGACCTACGCCGATGAGTATGCCGGCAATAGCAATAGCCATAAGCAATTCGATGAGGGAAAAGCCCTTGGTTCCAATCTGTCGGTTCCACGCCTTCATTGGACACCTCCAGAGGAGGTTCTTGGTGCAATATGAATGCCAAGGATCAAGAGGGAAGAGCGAAGCCGAAAGGAAGCGGGACCATGACAAATCGTCATGCTCCCAATGATCCCTTGCCAGGGATGAAGGACGCCTATGGGTAACGAAACCGCCCACCGTGAACCAACCGGCCCGTTCGCGGGATTGGCGTCGAAGTTCTCGGGGAAGTAACCGGCGTTCCGCAGCAGTCGTGCGATCTCGTCCATGGCCGCTCGAGCCCTCTGCTGGACGTCCACCTTCCCCTCCCCCTTGACGTAGGTGGACTGAGTGGATTCGAGCACGACATACACCGCAAACAGCACCAGGAGGAAGACGCTCACGCTGACGATGGTCTCCAGGAGGCTGTAGCCTTGCTCCTTGCGATGGTGCCTACAGTTCATAGTCATAGCCTCGTGATATTCGTCACGAACCGGATGCGCCTCGACCGCCCCGGGTATTCAATCGTGACGGTGACCTGGATTAAAGTCGCACTGAGGCCGTTGGCACTGATCAGTCCCCGTCCGTTCAGGGGGACGCCCTGCCCCGTGGAAAGGGTGCTCCACTCTGCCTTCTCGGTCGGAGTGAAAGCAAAGCCGCTGCCCTCACCCGCCAGGGCGTACCGCCACCGACGGGCGATCGTCCGCTCGGGCTCCCCCGGAGGAAGGGATCCTGGATTCAAGGTGTCGAAGGTGTTGAGGTTGTTGATTTTGTCAAAGGGAAGAGCGGAGATGTCCTCGAGGATCTGCCTACCCGCCGTGAGGGCCATGGTCATCTTTCCCGCGTCCGTGATGTTGGTATAGCCCGTCGGGAACATCGCGGCGATCGCCAGGAGCGCCACGGCCAGCACGGCCGCCGAGATCAGGACCTCAATGAGGGTGAACCCAGTGATGGCCCACAGGCCCTTGCCTTGCTTTGAATAGCGGCCCGCCCAGGCGCCTGGCTCAGCGCCTTGGAGTGGACTTTCAGCAAAGCTCACCTGTCTACCTCCTAAACCATTGCTGGCGAAAACTAGGGTGCACGATCTGTGCCAGTAAGGATGCCTCACCCTATGGTCCGGGGTGAGCCCATGAAGCCCCCTTTTTCCGTAAGATGCTCGGCCGCTCAATTCAAACGTGGACAGTGTTCCCGCGTGCTTCGATCCCTTCTGGCCGAGAATCGGACAGAGCGTG
This sequence comes from Candidatus Methylomirabilota bacterium, assembly GCA_023249165.1. Lineage (GTDB taxonomy): Bacteria > Methylomirabilota > Methylomirabilia > Methylomirabilales > CSP1-5 > CSP1-5. The sequence goes on from JAHFDE010000219.1 coordinate 2,249, forward strand.
GCGTTGGGAGAATCCGCTAGGTTAGCCAGGAGGTCCGCCCAACCCCGAGAGCGCCCCTAATCCCCCGGAGTAATCCGCAGTGGAGAGGACAGGTGGGAAGGACCTAGTCGTCTCCGACAACCGGCTATCGATGGACGTGGGAAGAGATGCTCTGGGCTGTGTGGGCGGGCAAAGGTTTCATGATCCGAGACTACTGCCGGATTCACGCGTGCGGATCGAGCTATATCAATGCCAGGAGGGATACTCAGGGCGAGCGGACCGCGAGGATCGGTCTTGAAAGGAGGGTGTGTGAGCAGGTTGGAATGTGAGAAAGGCTCGGGGGCAATGTCCAAACGTCAATCGGACTAGAGCCGCTCCTGCCAGGAGCCGGCCGTCGGCCTGAAGCCCCCACCAGGGGTAGAAGCGCGGGCAAGGGCCAGATCGTAGTGGAACTGGACGCCATTCTCGATGTCTATTTCGTAGCCGACGAGAGACCCGTGAACCGTCCATCCGGCGGAGAATTCGACCTCAGCATCCGGGGCGTGAATCGCGCCGCGAAACTGGCCTCCCCCGTCCCATCCCTTCACGGCA
>JAHFDE010000220.1 GCA_023249165.1 Candidatus Methylomirabilota bacterium
GATGCGGCGGCACTGGTGGACCCGCTCACCGGAGAGGGAATCTACTACGCCATACGCAGCGGTCTCATAGCCGCTCAGGCGATCGCCGAAGGGACACCCGGGGTGGCGGATCGGTATCAGCAACTCATCCGGGACGCGCTTCAACAGGAGCTTCGAGGGGCGGCGATGCTCGCCGCGCTCATCCACCGGGCCCCAGTATGGTCGTTCCGGGCACTCAGGAGACACCCGGGGGCCATCGAGGCGTTTGCCGCCGTCCTTGTCGGTCGGCTGAGCTATGCGGCGTTTCTCCGGAAGGTGGCCCGCGGCGTTTTCGCCGCAGGCTGGCAAAGCCTGGTGCGAGCCGGCCGGTGGCGAGAAGAGGAGCGGGTGGCGGGAACACAGTGCTCAGGACTGAGGACTGAGCCCTTCGACAGGACTTCGGCGAGCTCAGTCGAGCCGCTCAGGGCGAGGACTGAGGACTGAGAATAGAGACAGGGGTCGGTGCGTCATGGCAAGAAGGCAGCCGGAAGAGCAGACGGCGCGGGGGTCCAGCATCGATTTTCCCATCCGGGGGATGCACTGCGCGAGCTGCGCCGGTCGAATTGAGAAGGGGCTTCAGGCCGTGCCTGGGGTCGAGCACGCTTCGGTCAACTTCGGAGCCGAGCGGGCCGTGGTGCGCTTCGATCCGTCGCGGACTTCGATCGATGCCCTGCGTCGTGCGGTGCAGGACCTGGGATACGAAGTCCCTCACGAGGAGGTGGTGATTCCCATTCAGGGGATGCACTGTGCCTCCTGCGTCCGCCGGATCGAAGAGGCGCTCACTGCGCTTCCGGGTGTGATCCGGGCGAGCGTGAACCTCGCCACGGCACAGGCGATGATTGCGTATCTGCCCGGGGCCACGACCCCGACCGATCTCAGGCGGGCAATCCAGGACTCGGGCTATACCCCCCTGGAGATCACGGGTTCGGAAATCGGTGCAGACCGGGAAAAGGCGCTGAGGGAACGGGAGGCGAGAGGGCTCAAGCGAAAATTTCTGGTGGGGGCCCTGCTCAGCACCCTGATCGTGATCGGGGCCCTTCCCCATATGGGGCTTCACGGCGTCGCCGCCTGGGTCCCGCCGCTCCTGTCGAGTCCGTGGGTGCAGTTGCTCCTGGCCACTCCGGTCCACTGGTGGGTCGGCTGGCAGTTTCACCGCGGTTTCATCACGACGTTACGGCACCGGACCGCCGACATGAACACGCTGGTCTCCCTCGGGACGAACGCCGGATATCTCTACAGCGTGATGGCGACGGTTGCCCCTTCCTTCTTTGCGACCGAGCAGCAGGCGGCCGTCTACTTTGAGACGGTGGCGGTCCTCCATACCCTCATCATCCTCGGCCGGTGGCTCGAAGCGAGGGCGCGGGGTCGAACCAGCGAGGCGATCAAGAAGCTGATCGGGCTTCAGGCAAAGACGGCCCGCGTGCTCCGCCGATCCGACGCCGGTCCCGTCGAGGAGGACATCCCCATCGGGCAGGTCCAGGTCGGAGACTGGATCGTGGTCCGCCCCGGGGAGAAGATCCCGGTGGACGGCATTGTGCGCGAGGGGGCATCGGCGGTGGATGAGTCGATGCTGACCGGCGAGAGTCTTCCGGTCGAGAAACGGCCCATGGCGGCCGTCTTCGGGGCCACCCTCAACAAGACCGGGGCTTTCACCTTTGAGGCGACGAGGGTGGGAAGGGAGACAGCGTTGGCCCAGATCATCAGGCTCGTCGAGCAGGCCCAGGCCTCAAAGCCGCCGATCCAACAGCTGGCCGACCGGATCGCGGCGGTGTTTGTCCCGGCCGTCGTTGGCATCGCGCTGGTCACCTTCGGGGTCTGGGCGGTCTGGGGGCCGGCGCCGGCCCTTGTCTTCGCGTTGAGTAACCTGATGGCCGTTCTCCTGATCGCCTGCCCCTGTGCCATCGGGCTCGCGGCCCCGACGGCGGTGATGGTGGGCGTCGGCAAGGCGGCAGAGCACGGCATCCTCTTTCGGGGGGCCGAGGCCCTCGAAGTGACCTCGAAGCTCACGAGTGTCGTGCTGGACAAGACCGGGACGCTGACCCGGGGGGAACCGTCGGTGACCGACATCATCGTCCGACGTCCAACGTCCGACGTCCGGATACCTCAGCCCTCAGCCCTCAGTCCTCAGTCCTTGGACGCTGCGCAGCGGGAGCTGCTGCGCCTCGCGGCGAGTGCAGAGCGGGGCTCGGAGCATCCCCTGGGGGAGTCGATCGTGGCGCGGGCGAAGGCTGAGGGGTTGACGCTTGTCACCCCCGAAGGCTTCGAGGCCATCCCGGGTCACGGCGTTCGGTCGACGGTGGAGGGGCGGCGCCTCGTGCTCGGGAATCTCAAGCTCATGCAGGAGCAGGGTTTTGCCCTCGACGGGTGGGTGGAGGAGGGTGAGCGGCTGGCCGCCCAAGGGAAGACCCCGGTCTTCCTGGGGGTCGACGGGTCTTTGGCCGGGATGATTGCGGTGGCAGATACGCTCAAGCCACATGCCCGCGAGGCGGTCGCGGCTTTCCGGCGTCTGGGACTTCAGGTGGTGATGATGAGCGGTGACAGTCGCAGGACTGCGGAGGCCATTGCGAGAGAGGTGGGGATCGACCGGGTGCTGGCCGAGGTGTTGCCGGAGGAGAAGGCCAGCGAGGTGCGGAAGCTACAGGCTGAGGGTCACGTCGCGGCCATGGTCGGGGATGGCATCAATGACGCCCCCGCCCTTGCCCAGGCGGATGTGGGCATCGCCATCGGCACCGGGACCGATGTCGCGATTGAGGCGTCGGACGTGACGCTGATCACCGATGA
>JAHFDE010000221.1 GCA_023249165.1 Candidatus Methylomirabilota bacterium
GGCGTGAGGCGCGTGGTCGGTGGCGATCACCTCGATGGTTCCATCGATGAGGGCCTCGCGGAGCGCCGCGACGTCCTCGGCTGAGCGGAGCGGGGGATTCATCTTGGTGTTGGTGTGAAAGCCTCGGACGGCCTCGTCGGTGAGGACCAGGTGGTGCGGTGTCGCCTCGCCGCTGACGCGGGCCCCCCGCGCCTTGGCCTCGCGGATGAGACGGATCGACTCTGCCGTGCTCACGTGACAGATGTGGAGGCGCGCCCCGGTGTACTCGCTGAGCAGGATGTCCCTTCCCACCATGGCCGCCTCGGCGATAGACGGGATCCCCTTGAGCCCCAGTTCGGTGCTGACGCGCCCCTCGTGCATGACCCCCCCTGCGGAGAGGTGGAGGTCCTCACAGTGGGGGAGCAAGGGCACGTCGAACATGGTGGCGTACTCCATCGCTCGCCGCATCAGATCGGCATTCATCACCGGCTTGCCGTCATCGGAGAGGCCGACGCAGCCTGTCGCCACCAGCTCCCCCATCTCAGCCAGCTCCTGGCCTTGCTGCCCCTTCGAGATGCATCCGATGGGGAAGACGTGCACGCGCCCCACCTTCTGGACCTGCTCCAGGATGTACTCGGTGACCGAGGCGGTATCGTTCACCGGGTCGGTATTCGGCATGCAGCAGATCGAGGTGAACCCGCCCCGGGCGGCGGCCGCCGTCCCGGAGGCGATGGTCTCCTCGTCCTCTCGTCCCGGCTCCCGGAGATGGACATGCATGTCGATGAGACCCGGGACCACCACTTTGCCTGTGGCGTCGATCACTCGGGTCTCTGACTTCTTGTTTTTAGCAGGACCTGATCCCTGAATGCCCTTGCCGACCCGTAGGACTTGTCCCTCCTCGACAAGGATATCGAACAGATCGTCCAGCCCGCTGGCCGGATCAATCACCCGGCCCCCTGTGATCAGCAATCTCATCTCACGCTCCGTTGCACTCCGCGGGTTCAGCGTTCATCGTTCAGGGTTCATAGTTGGACCCGTAGGAATAGTTGCCTAACCCTGAACCATGAACCATGCACCATGAACCGTGCTCCAAGAACCATGAACCATGCACCATGAACGAAGTTACCGCTCCGCAGGCTGGCCGCCCGTCAACAGGTACAGGAGGGCCATGCGGATCGCCACCCCGTTGGTCACCTGATCGAGGATGAGACTGTACGGCCCGTCCGCCACCTCGGGTGCGATCTCCACCCCCCGATTGATCGGCCCCGGGTGCATGATCAGCACGCCTTCCTTCGCCTTCTTCAACCGCTCGACGGTGAGGCCAAAGAGGCGGCTGTACTCGCGGAGCGATGGGAGCAGGGTGGGACCCTGCCGCTCTCTCTGGATTCGAAGCATCATGATGACGTCGGCATCAGCGATGGCCGCCCCTATCTCGCAGGTGGCCCGAACCCCGAGCTGCTCCGGCAAGCGCGGGAGCAGCGTGGATGGTCCCGCGACCCTCACCTCTATCCCCATCTTGCGCATGGCGGCAATGTTGGATCGCGCGACCCGGCTGTGGCTGATGTCTCCCACGATCGCCGCCCGGAGCCCCTCCAGCCGTCCCAGCCGCTCGCGGATGGTGAACAGGTCGAGAAGGGCTTGGGTGGGATGCTCGTGGGCCCCGTCACCGGCGTTGATGATCGAGGCCTGCAGGCAATCGGCCAGGATCTTGGGGGCCCCCGGAGCCGGATGGCGGATCACCACCACATCCGGGTGCATGGCCTGAAGGGTCTTGCCGGTGTCGAGGAGGGATTCGCCCTTGGTGACGGAGGAGGCGGTCGCAGCAATGTTGATCACATCGGCGCTCAACCACTTCCCGGCAATCTCGAAAGAGGTCCGCGTCCTCGTGCTCGGCTCGTAGAAGAGGTTGATCACGGTCTTGCCCCGCAGGGCGGGGACCTTCTTGATCTCTCGGGAGGCGATCTCTTTCATGGAGTCGGCCGTGTCCAGGATGAGAAGGATCTCCTCCGCCTCCAGTTCCCGGATCGTCAAGATATCTTTTCGCTTCAGCGCCATGTCCCCTTCCTTGGGCTGTCAGCAGTCAGCGATCAGCCGTCAGCAAGGATTTCAAGGAGAGCCGACTGCCGACAACTGACGGCCGATAGCTATCTACTCGATGTGATCGAGGATCACCACACGGTCCCTGCCATCCTCCTCCTGGAGCATCACCTGGACCTGCTCGGTCTTGGCCGTCGGGACATTCTTGCCGACGTAATCGGCCCGGATCGGCAACTCGCGGTGTCCGCGGTCCACGAGCACCGCGAGCTGAATGGTCCGGGGGCGCCCGAGGTCCATCAAGCCGTCCATGGCCGCCCGGATTGTCCGCCCGGTGTACAGGACGTCGTCCACCAGGATCACCTTCTTGTTTTCGATAGAGAAGGGGATCTCGGTCCTTCGCACCGCGGGTTGGGGACCCCCCTTGCCCAGGTCATCCCGATAGAGCGTGATGTCCAGGGCCCCAACCGGGACATCCACCCCGTCGATCTCCTTGAGACGCTGGGACAGCCGCCGGGCGAGATCCACCCCTCGGCTGCGGAGGCCGATGAGGACCAGGTCGGCCGTCCCCTTGTTCTTCTCGACGATCTCGTGGGCGACCCGGGTCAGGACCCGCTGGATGGCTGCCCCATCCATGATCTGTGCCTTTTCGCGGCTCTGCATTGCTCCCTCAGCGGGCATAAAAAAACCTCCTCACCCTCAGGTGAGGAGGTCCATATACTTCCGCTACAATTGGGATCTTCAATTACGGCTCCTTTACGGGCCTCACCGGGCCCACTTAAAAG
>JAHFDE010000222.1 GCA_023249165.1 Candidatus Methylomirabilota bacterium
GTGTGAGCCGGGGACGAGCTTCCGGGTGGATACGCGCCGGATGCACTACGAGGAGCTCATGCTGATCGGTGTCTTCCACCATACCCCCCGCCACATCCGTGAGGCCCTGGGCCTCCTCGAGCAGGGGTTGGTGAACACCAAGGTCCTCCTGACGCACCAGATGGCGCTCTCTTCTCTGCCGGAGGCCTTCGAGCTGTTAGCCGGGGGGGAGGCGATCAAGGTCGCCCTAACACCCTGAGGGATCGCGCCGCCTTGCTCCCTGCCGGCAGGTCTCTCTGGATCTCTGGCGGCAGCGCAAAGACCACATCCTCTCGGATACCGTCCAGCTCCTCCACGCGCGAGACCCCCATCGGTTGGAAGAATTCGACGGTCTCCTGGACGAGATGCTCGGGGGCCGAGGCACCCGCGGTAATCCCGACGGTCCGCACCCCCTCGAGCCAGCGAGGGTCGATCTCGGAGACATCATCGATGAGATGGGCCCGCACCCCGACCGCCTGGGCCACCTCCACGAGCCGCATCGAGTTCGAGCTGTTGGGCGAGCCGATGACCAGGAGCAGATCGACCGATCCGGCCATCTCCTTGACCGCCATCTGGCGGTTCTGCGTCGCGTAGCAGATGTCGTCCTTCGGCGGGAAGACCGCCTTGGGGAACCGCCGCTTGAGGACCGCGATGATCTCCAGGGTATCGTCGATGCTCAGCGTAGTCTGGGTGATCACGGCCACCCGCTCCGGATCCGGCACCTGGACCTGCTCCGCCTCCTCCACCGAGCCGACCAGCACCATCTGTCCCGGCGCGTGTCCCATCGTGCCGATCACCTCGTCGTGGCCGGCGTGTCCCACGAGGAGGATCACCCGGCCCTCGCGAGCGAATTTCAGGGCCTCGAGATGGACCTTCGTGACCAGAGGACACGTCGCGTCGATGACCCGCAGTCCTTTGGCCGCCGCCTGCGCCCGGACCGCCGGCCCAATCCCGTGGGCACTGAAGATGACCCGGGCGCCGTCAGGCACCTCGTCCAGCTCGTCCACAAACACCGCTCCCCGACCCCGGAGCTCCTGAACCACATGGGCGTTGTGGACGATCTCCTTCCGGACATACACCGGGGTGCCGTAGAGTTCCAGGGCGATGTTCACGATATCGATCGCCCGGTCCACGCCCGCGCAGAACCCCCTCGGCGCCGCCAAGATTACCCGCTCGATGGCCATACGCCCCCCCGTTCTCTCGTCAGCTCATCTTCTCCAGCGCCTTGACCAGCTCCCGGCAGAAGGCGGGAAGATCATCCGGCGCATTCCTGCTTCTCTCCCTGCCGGGAATCTGAACCGTATAGCCCAGCGAGTGTACCCAAGGGCGGTTCCGCCGTCAAGCCTTTTCGCCCGCCCCCCGTGCGCCCAATTCCTTATCCAGCAGGAACAGCGCAGCGGGCTGGTCGCCGATCATCTTGAGCTGCTCCACAATGTCGCTCGCGGTTCGCTCCTCCTCGACCTGCTCTTCGATGAACCACTGGAGCATGACCTGGGTCGCGTAGTCGTTTTCCTTGGCCGCCAGTTCGTACAGGCGGTGGATCATCCCTGTCACCTTCCGCTCGTGCTCCAGGGCCTGCTGAAAGACATTGAGGGACGACTTGAACTTTGCCGGTGGTTGCTCGATGGACTGGAGCACCACGCGACCCTCCCGCTCGAGCACGAACTCGAACAGCTTCATTGCGTGCGAAGCCTCCTCCTGGCTCTGTAGGCGCATCCACCGCGCACACCCGGGCAGATGCACCGTCTCGAAGTGTGCCGACATTGACAGGTACAGGTACGCGGAATAGAATTCATGCTGGATCTGGCCGTTGATCGCATCCTGCAGTCTCTGGCTCAGCATGTGGCGCTTTCCTTTGGATACACCGGTGGGACCCTAGCGTTGGGGTGTTTGCTGGGAGAGCCTCTTGATCGCGGCGGCGATTTCGCGACTGAAATCCGCGAGCGTTCGACTCATGGCCGAAACTGTTGCCTCATAATCCTGGGGAGGACCGATAGACTCGCTGAAGCTTGACTGCCCCGCCAGGAGCTCTTGCTTCCCATCCGCGCCGAGAATGCTCCAGCGAGCCATGAGCGAGCTATTCCCGTCCGCGCTGCCCTCGAAGTGCACCACCTCCACCGCGACCTGGTAATTGATCGGCACCGACCTCTCCCAGGGGTAGAGCGCCGCTCGATCCGTCGGAATGAGGTTCGACAGATTCTGCGCGAGCACGCGGGTGAAGTTCTGCCGCAACGGCTCTGCCCACCGATCGAACTCGGCCAGGTGAAGCTTGTTCCCGCCAGAGCGGGTCACGATTTCCGGCCGATCCAGGTACGGCGGAAGCGAAACAGGACCGACCCCGATCGCAACGCCTTGCTCGGCCGCTGCAACCTTTTTGGTTGTCTCCGGACTCGGCAGGGCACTCAAGACGTAGAACTTCGCGGGGCTGGATTTTCCCCCGATGCACCCCCCCAGAATCATCACGGAGGAGGCGAGCACGACGACGAGTCGAAGACCGAGACGGCGCATCATTTACCTCTGTTTCCTCCAGGGCCGCCTTTCCCCTGGACCAGTGCCTCAGGGTGTCGCTCGAGATAATCGGCCAGCACACGCATGGAACGCATGGCCGCCGCCAGCTCCTTCAGGGCGTTCACAAGCTCGTAACGGACCGGTGACCCTGGCGCGGTCATGTCGTCTACCGAAGAGAGCGTCCCTTCAGCTTTCCCCAGAGTGGCATCTACCGAAGAGAGCGTCCCTTGAAGTTTCTCCAGAGTGGCATGGGTCGGCGGGACGACCTG
>JAHFDE010000223.1 GCA_023249165.1 Candidatus Methylomirabilota bacterium
GGCCCGCCGCGCGAAGCCGAGGGTCATGGCCGCCTGATTGAGGCGGACACCGGTTCGCTTTTCGACCTCGTCCAGGAGTTCCCGTTTGGCCTCGGCATGGGCCTGCTGGATCTCGTGCAGGGGGATGCCGACCGCGTAGCGGAGGTAGTGGTTATCATACCGCCACTCCGGTATGCGCCGGTCGTAGAGGGTGCGAAAAGGCGGCGCCGTCCAGGTGACGGCGTGCACGCCATTGGTGATGGCGTTGATGGGGTAGTGGGGAAACATATCAGTAGAGACCTCGCCATGTCGCATGGCCACGCCGTTGATATAGTTGGCGAACCGGAGGGCGAGGTATGTCATGTTGAGGGCTCCGTCCTTGTAACAGTGCATTCGCTCCAGGGCGGCGGCTCGCTCCGCCCCAAGGACGTGGCGGACAAGGTCGACCGGGAACTGGTCGTGGCCGGCGGGGACGGGCGTGTGGGTCGTGAAGACGCACTTGCGACGGACGGCCTCCACGTCCGCGTCGGTGGCGCTCTGAAGGCCTCGTCCCTCTGTCTGCCGTTCGAGCAATGCGAGGGCCAGGAGAGCGGAGTGGCCCTCGTTCATGTGGTAGACTCCGACCGTGTCGTCACCCAGGGCGCGCAACATCGCCACACCGCCCAAGCCCAGGACCGCCGCCTGGCAGAGGCGGTAGTGGTCGTCTCCGCCATAGAGATAGTCGGTGAGCGTCTGATCCCAGGGGCTGTTTTCGGGTAGGGCTGTGTCGAGAAAATATACGGGGACGGTGTGCCCGGATACGCCACGCACAACGTAATGCCACGCGGCGACGCGCACCTGCCGGCCTTCGATGTCGACCGTCACGCGAGCGGGTACGGGTTCCAGTATCTCTTGCGGAGCCCACAGGGCCGGGCTCTCAGACTGGTTCCCCCCGGGATCGAGATGTTGGGTGAAGTACCCCTTTCGATGGACGAGGGTGACCCCCACCATGGGCACCCCGAGGTCGGCGGCGGACCGGAGCGTGTCGCCAGCCAGCACCCCCAGGCCGCCGGCGTACGTGGGGATGGCAGGTTCCAGGCCCACCTCCATCGAGAAATAGGCAATACTGTGTGGATGGGCTCCTTTCGCCGACGCTGAAGCCTCCACGTTCACAGGGAGTGTCCTCGTTGGTGTTCGATCATTCGCCAGCACAGTGCCTCTGCAACCGTTGGGACGTCACCACACCCGCACGCATTCGGCCGAGTCCTCAAAAGGGAAGCATATACCACGCTCCCGAGTCCCTGGCAACCCTCGTCGAGAACGCTTCCGTCACTGCTCGCTCTGCACTCCGCTCTGTGCAAGGACGGCGCCGCTTCGGGGTGCGAGCTTGAGCTCGCGGAGCATTCCAGCCGCAATCGACCATCGCGCCCCGCTCCCCGTGTCCAGCAGAAGGCCCTCGCTGACGCCAAGGGCCTTGACCGGCGCATCGATCACCCGGGCATCCGACGCCACATTCAGCGCGATGACGCACACCTCATCGGCGACCTTCCGCCCAAAGACATACAGGTCGTTGTCGGCATACAGGCGGACATACGCACCGTGCCGCAGGGCGGGGTAGGTGCGGCGGAGCGCGATGCATCGTTTGACAAAGGCAAGCAGATCGTGATTCCACTGCGATCGGTCCCACGGAAAGGCTTTGCGGCAGTCGGGATCGTGTCCCCCGGCCAGTCCGATTTCGTCGCCATAGTAGATGCACGGCGCGCCCGGATAGGTGAAGAGGAACAACAGGGCGAGTCGGAAAGCCGTCTGGTCGCCGCCAGCGCTCGTGATGAAGCGCGGGGTGTCGTGAGTGCTCAGGACATTGAGCTGAGCTTGGGTGATGGCGGGATCGTAGAGGCTCAGGATCCAGTCGATCCGGTCGGCAAACTCGATACCGCTGAGCGGACGGACATCGCGAAAGCTGTGCAGGCGGCGGATCCCCTCAAGGTCAAGCTGCTCGCCGCCGAAGAAACCCAAGCAAGCGGCCGTGAGCAGATAGTTCATAATCGCGTCAAACTGATCGCCCTGGAGCCAGCGCGTCGCCTCGTGCCAGATCTCGCCGACGATATAGGCATCGGGGTTTGCGGCCTTGACCCGGCGGCGAAACTCTCGCCAGAATTCATCGTCGTTGATCTCGGCTGGCACATCCAGGCGCCAGCCGTCGATGCCAAATTCGGTCCAGTGGGTGGCCACGCTCCACAGGAACTCGCACACCGCCGGCGTCTGGGTGTTAAATTTCGGTAACGCGGGCATGTCCCACCAGGCGTGATAGCCGATGGCCTCGTAGCTCCCGACGCCCCTGCGTAATGCCTCCTGCGATGCGGGATCGGGATACGCGCCGAAGTGGCGCTCGCCCGACAGGCGGTCCGGATGGAAGTGAAACCAATCGACATAGGGGGAGGCGGCGCGGTTCTCCAAGGCATGATGGAACTGCCAAAGGCCGCGACTGGCATGATTAAAGACGCCATCGAGCACAACGCGGATGTTTCGGCCGTGGGCGGCATCGATGAGTTCGCGTAAGGCGGCGTTGCCGCCGAGGAGCGGATCGACGGTGAAATAGTCGTAGGTGTGGTACCGGTGATTGGCCGCCGAGGCAAAGACGGGATTAAAGTAGAGTGCGGTAACGCCCAGCTCTTGGAGGTAATCGAGGTGTTCGATGACCCCCAACAGGTCCCCCCCCTTGAAGCCGAGCACAGTTGGGGGGCTGTCCCACGGTTC
>JAHFDE010000087.1 GCA_023249165.1 Candidatus Methylomirabilota bacterium
GGCGCCGGAGCTTGCCAATGAGGTGTGGATCAATTCCCGGCCGCTGCGCCTCGCCGATCTTCGGGGCAAGGTAATCCTCCTGGAGTTCTGGACGCACGGGTGAATCAACAGCCGGAACACGATCCCCCAGTTGGTGGATTGGCATCAGCGATATGGGGCCGAGGGTCTCGTGGTCATCGGGATCCACACACCCGAGTTCGATCGGGAAAAGCCTCTGGCCGGGGTGAAGGCGGCCTGTAACGTGCTCGGGATTCCCTATCCTGTCGCCCTGGATAACGACTTTGCCACCTGGAACCGGTATGGCACTCAGTACTGGCCGACCCTGCACCTGATCGACAAGCGAGGGATCATCCGGCATACCCAGATCGGCGAGGGAGGGTATGCGGAGATGGAGGCGATGATTCGTCGCCACCTGAACGAGCCGTGAACGCTTGGTATTTATGCCCTTGACAAAGGGTGGGAGCCGAAATAGAGTCCGTGATCGCACTCCGGTCCCCGTCGGTGCTGCAAATCCCGCGAGAAAGGGGGTGAGTCCTGTGAAGAAGGCGCTTGGAATGGTCGTTCTCGCCGTTGCCCTTCTCATGCCCGCACAGGGCGTCATGGCCGGTGAGAAGGAAATGAAGATGATGCAGGAGACCCAGCAGAAGCTTGAAAAGGCCATGAAGATGATGAAGGAAGGGAAGATGAAGATGACCCCGGAACAACAGAAGCAAATGCAATCGGCGTTTGACGATTTCAATAAGTATTTGGATTCACTTACTCAGCGCGGTGGATAGGGCGCGGAAGATTTTCGCTCAACGTTGACACGGGGTACTTCCGCACGGTCTCGAAGAAGGGGGACGGTCCTTGTGCCGTCCCTCTTCTCGTTTCGCGTGTTCTCCGAGTGGGCGTTCGACATCTGGGATCTTGTCCTTGCCGCCCTCACCCTCGGGATGAATTGTCCACGCCGCTCACCTTCGCAGACCCCTCACATTGATTTTGGTGTACAACTCTGTTACATAGGCGGTCATGGGTAGCAGGCAAAGGATACGAGTGCGGGTGCCCGGCTCCACGGCCAACTTGGGCTCTGGCTTTGACGTGCTGGGGTTGGCTCTCGGCCTGTACAACACGATCGAGATGGAGGAGATCGCCCGAGGGGTCGAGTTGACCGTCGAAGGGGAAGGGGCGGACCGTCTTCCGCGGGATGCGGAGAGATCTCTGGTGGTGCGTGCGGCGCGGGCCACCTTCGCGCATCTCGGGGTCACCGCCCCCGGTCTCCGGATCCATCTCAAGAACGCCATCCCCTTGAAGCGCGGGTTGGGCTCGAGCGGGACCGCGTGCCTCGGCGGCATTGTCGGCGCGGCGGAGCTTATCGGGCGGCCCCTGCCTCCTGCCGACGTCTTGAAGCTCGCGCTCCCCTTCGAGGGACACCCGGACAATATCACCCCGTCCCTGGTCGGGGGTCTCACCGCCAGCTGCGTGTCAGCGGGTGTGGTCCGATACGTGAAGATCCCGGTCCCCAAGGCCATCCAGATTGTCGCGGTCATTCCGGACAGGGAATTGAGCACGGCGGAGGCCCGTCGGGCGCTCCCCCGGCAGGTCCCGCTCACCGATGCGGTCTATAATGTGGGGCGGGCGGCCATGCTGGTCGGGGCGCTGGTCGCGGGCGATCTCGGTCTCCTCGATGAGGCGACCCGGGACCGACTCCACCAGCCCTATCGGGCCAAGCTCTTGCCGGGAATGGAAGAGGTCTTCGAGACGGGCCGTCGCGCCGGCGCCTTGGCGGCCTTTCTGAGTGGCGCTGGCTCAACCGTGGTCGCCCTCGTCGATCGGGAGGGCGAAGCGGTTGGCCGGGAAATGGTGGAGGCCTGGGCAGCAAGAGGCATTCGCGCGCAGGCGAAGGTCCTCACCATCGACCTCGAGGGGGTGCGTCTTTCATGACCGGGGCCGGTGAGATCAGGTCCGCCTACTGTATGAGCTGTGGGGAGGAGGTCCCGACGTACCGGGTAGAGGTGGAGGGAGGGGCAGAGATCCGGTGCGCCCCCTGCGGCTTCACGCTGGAGACGGCCCGGACGCCCCTCGGTGCGGTCCTCGAGTGCATCGTGCTGGCAGACGACGAACTCCTCTTTCGCACGCTCTTGGCCGACCTGTTGGTCGAGCAGAAGGTCGCCAGGGAGGTGGTGGGCTGTGAGAGCGGTCCGGCGCTCCTCAGCGAGTGCGTCCGACGCTTCAGGGCCGAGCGCCCAATTTCGCTCGTCATCCTGGATATTCTGATGGCCCCCATGGATGGCTCTGCTGCCGCGCTGGCGCTCCGGGCTCTGGAGAAGGGCCTCGACCGTCCCTCCCCGGTCCCGATTCTCTTTCTCTCCGGGATGCGGGCAGACGACTCCCTTCGCGAGGTCCTCCAGAGTTGTGGTCCCGCGCTGTACCTCAACAAGGGCAAAGACGCGACTCCGCCGCGGCTGGCGGGCCGCCTCAAGGACCTGATTCCGCACTTGCTCATGGTGAGGTCCGGATGACCCCTGTCGGGAGCGGGAGGTGACTCTCCTGTCCCTGTCTCCCGGCATATCTCGCCGGGACTTCTGGCAGGCGGTGGCGGCCAATTTTCTCTTCTTCTGCAATATCAACGCCTTCAACCTCCTCCCCCTCTACATTGCGGATCTCGGCGGCTCAGAGGCCCGGATTGGCTGGATCATGGGGGTCTACAGTCTCGCCGCCATCGTCTGTCAGCCGCTCGTAGGGCGATGGGTCGAGCGGTTCGGGATCAAACCCTTTCTCTTTCTCGGGGCGGCGGCGGGATTCCTCGCGTCGGTCGCCTTCACCTTCCTCACAGAGCTCAGCCCGCTCTTTTCCCTCCTGCGCTTTCTGCAAGGATTCGGCTACTCCGCCTTTTTCATCGCCAACCTGACCCTCGTCACCGAGATCGCGCCCCCGGACCATCGGGCCGAGGCGGTCGGCATCTTCGGGATCTCGGGCCTCGTCAGTATCGGTCTCGCGCCCGCCCTTGGAGAGCTGGTGATTCACGCCTACGGGTATCCGCGTTTTTTCCTCTCCGCCTCTCTCTTCTCCCTCGGGTGTCTGATCGTGATCGGGGCCATCAAGCCACCCCCGATCCTCCCCGTCGCTTCCGCCCCGGGAGACGGGATCAGCGGGAAAAGCGTCCTCTTGCCCCTGGTCATCTCGGGAATCTTCGGCATCGGGGTGGGGACCCTCTTTGCCTTCTTCCCCCCGTTTGCGAAAGGGCTAGGGGTGAAGCGGGTGGGGGACTTCTTCGTCGCGTACGCCGTTGCCGCCGTGGGGGTCCGGCTCCTCGGCCGGCGGTGGGCGGATGACTGGGGGCGATGGCAGGTGGTCATGCCGGCGCTGCTCGCCAAGGCCATCGGAATCTTCCTCCTGCTCTGGCCCGGACCTTTCACGGCCCTGTTCTGGATCGGAGGGCTGATTGGCGGCGCCCACGGCCTGCTCTATCCGACGCTTTTGGCACTGATCGTAGATCAGGTCCCCTCCGGTGGACGCGGGCGCGTGCTGGGCCTTTTCAGCGGCGCGGTGGTCCTGGGCAGCAGCCTTGGACCGATCGTCATGGGGGTGGTGGCGGAGCGGATCGGCTATCAGGCCATGTTCGGGGTCACGGGCCTGTTGCCTGTACTTGGGGTCGTGGCGATCGTGTGGTCCTTTCGGCCGAAGCCGGTCGGCTCAGGCCCTTGACCCCTCTTCTATCTTGTGATAAGAAAAGGCTGCAAAGCTCTCGGCGTAGCGGAAGTCCCCGAGAGAGGAGGGGAGTGAAGCGCTCCGTTGGCTTTTGACATCGTCATCCGGGATGCCAGAAAAGAGGACAATCAGGCCCTCATCGAGCTCGATCGGCAATGCGTCATGGGGGGAACGATCCAGCTCGTCTTCGATCGTTCCCCCGATTTTTTTGCCCGCTCCCGAGCCTACGAGTCCTTCCGCATGTGCGTGGCCGAGCAGGAAGGGACCCTCATTGGGGTCGGGGGCGTGACCGTGAAGAGCCTGCGCGTGGGTGGGATCACACACCGGTGGGCGTACTTCTATGATCTGCGCGTGCGTCCGACCCACCGTCGCCAAGGGGTTGCGGGTCTGATCGCGAATGCCCTCGTGGATGGGATCCGGGACGCGGGCATCACGGGCGCCTATTCGTTGGTCATCGAGGGGAATGTACCATCGGAATCCTTTGTGGAGATGCGGGGCAGTCTCCCCTTCAAGCAGTGTGCCCTTGCGCTCCTCTCGGGTGAGGCGGGGGCCACCCGGCTGGAGCGGATCCCGGACATCAGCGACGAGGTGGCCTCCCTCTTGGAAGCGACCTACCGCTCGTACCATTTCACGCCACCCTGGGATCCCGAGATGCTCCATGGCACGCTGGATCGACTGACTCCCTTAGGATGGCAGGGGATGTACGGGAGGCGGGCGCAGAAAGGCTGGGGGCTCTGCTTCGGCCTCTGGGACTACTCGTCGGTGATGCAGATGACGTTTCGCGGGCGTGGGGCAGAGATGCACACGCGCCCATTCTTTCTCTACCCGCTCGGGTGGCAGGATCCTCAGTGGCTTCTTGACGGGCTGCGGGCGGCCCGGGCCGTGATCGCGAATGGCGGGACCCTGCTCCTCCCCCACGTTCCAGGGGATCCGGTGAGCGCCGTGATCCCCGAGGACGCCTTTCGGCTGGGGATGACGCTCTATGTGCGACGGCTCGCGCCAGAGGAGGCGCAGACAGACGGGTTCGTCTTCATCGATCCCGCGGATCTCTAACTGTTGGCGTGTGAGGAGAGTGAGGCTTCACGGGACGGCGGACGGAGGACAGGCGTATGGAGGCGGAGGTTCTCGAGCGGATTAACCGCGGGATCATCCTGCGGACCGGGGCATACCTGACCAACGATCATTTCATCATCTCCTCGGGTCGGCACGCGCGGGAGTACGTGGAGAAGCGGCTGGTCACCACCGAGCCGGGCTTCACCGAGGGATTGGGAGACATCATCGCCACGCACTATGGCGCCTCCCCGGTGGATGTGGTCCTCACGTCAGGCATCGGCGCCAGCATTCTGGGGCACTGTGTAGCCAGGGCGCACCCCTCGCGGCCCAAGCTCTTGTACGCGGTCAAGGGGAAGGGCAGGGAGGGGAAGACGGAGGTGGTCCTTCCCCCGGAATTCTTCCCCTTCCTCTTTTCCGGATCCTCGACGTTGATCGTGGAGGACATCCTGACCACCGGATCGACCATCCGATCCCTGATCCGGCTCGTGGAAGAGCGGGATGGCCGCGTGGTGGGGATCGGAACCCTGTGGAACCGGAGCGCGGGCATCAAGTTCGGCTGCCCCTTCTTCGCGCTGGTGACCAAGAACTTTCCCACGTACCTCCGCGAGGAGTGTCCCCTGTGTCGAAAAGGGGTCCCCCTCAACACCCAGTACGGTGGGCTGGCGGGCGGAGCAGCGCCCAAGCGGAGTCGCGGGTCGCGCCGGACGGGTTCATAGGGTATGCACATCGAGGATGGCAGGGAGCTGATCGAGCGGGTAGAGCGAGGACCCGGCGAGGAGTTTCGGATCTTCGCCACCGAGGGAGGGATCGCCATTCAGCTCTTCCGGCAGGCGCCCGGGGGGGAGTGGATCCCGGGGGAGGAGCGGCTCGAGATTCCGGCGTCCCTCCTCGATCGGTTGCGCGAGATCCTGCACGAGGCCGAAGAGCGGCCGGTGCTGGACGCCCGAGCCGCAGCGGCGCGTGCGCCCTTTGCCAACGCGAGCGAAGAGGAGTTCGCCCGGATCCTCGACTTCTACCAGATCGAGTGGCAGTACGAGCCCCGGAGCTTTCCGCTGGAGCAGAACGGCCAGGGAGAGGTGACCGAAAGCTTCACCCCGGATTTCTATCTCCCCCAATTCGATGTCTATATCGAACTGACCACGTTGAAGCAGGACCTGGTGACCAAGAAGAATCGAAAGATCCGCAGGCTCCGGGAACTGTATCCGACGGTGAACTTGAAAGTCTTTTACGGGCGGGATTATCGAAAGCTGCTCGAACGGTTTGGGATCGTCCCAAAACAGTGAGCCCCGAGTGACCCTTCCGATCCCTCGACGTCGGCAGCCGGCTCCGTTGGGCTCTTCCCCTCCTCCTTCTTGGCAGGAGGAGACCTCCTCGGGCTCCGGTCCCGCCGGGTCGGTCGGACTGACCTCTCGGGACTCAATCTGAATATAGGCCATGACCGCTCACCTGTCAAGGGAGCCATTGCCTGACGCCTGGGGCTTTATGGCCGAGGAGATCGCCGAACTCCTGGTCTCGGAGGCCGACCTTCAGGCGAAGGTCCGAGAGCTGGGGGAGAGGATCTCGAGCGACTACGCCGGGAAGGACCTGGTGCTGATCAGCGTGCTCAAGGGGGGATTCATCTTTCTCGCCGACTTGTGTCGCGCCATCAGGTTGCCGGTGACCATTGATGTTATGGCGGTGTCGAGCTACGGCCCCGGGGCCAGGCCGCTCGGTGTCGTCAAGATTCTCAAGGATCTCGACGAGAGCATCACGGGTCGCGAGGTCCTCGTCGTCGAGGATGTCATCGATACGGGGCTGACCCTGAGCTATCTCTTGCGCAACCTCCAGCCCCGGGTCCCTGCCAGTCTTAAGGTCTGTGTGCTGCTCGATAAGCCGGCACGCCGCATTGCGGACCTCCCCATCGCCTATCGGGGGTTTGAGATCCCCGACAAGTTCGTGGTGGGCTACGGTCTCGACTTTGCCCAGCGGTATCGGAACCTCCCCTTTATTGCGACGCTGACCAAGGAGGCCATGGACCGCCTCAGCCGCGCGTAAGAGGAGTGAAGAAAGCGACAAGACGGCGGCGTGCGAATGGGGAAGGCTTCGGGGCAAGCGAAGAGCCCCAAGTGACCCGTTCTGATCCTCGCTCCCAGGCGGCCGGTCCCTGTTTTCCTCCCCTCCGCTCTTCCCAGAGCGGGGGAGAGTATCTCGGTCACCCGAGCATCAGGGTCCGCCGGTCCCTCCGGATCACGAGACCCGGTTATGGAGACCGAATCGAACCTCTTGGGGCTCTACTGTGAATATAGTCGTCACCATTTCCTCGTCAAGGAAAAAATTCGCACCTCGCAACGCGGCGCATCATCCGACTCCCGCGAGTAGCACCTCGCACCTTCGATGTGCGGCCCCGAAGCACCTGGAGAACGGTTGACATGGAGGACAACTGAGGCTAGATTTCGATCAGATGTGGGGTGAAGCTGTGCTGAGGGCGAAAATGGGACGGAACAGGCAGGTCGAGCAGCTCATCAAGATCCTTCGGCAGCGCATGCCGGAGCTCAAGGAGCGCTACAACGTAACCTCCCTGGGCCTCTTCGGCTCGTACGTCCGCAATCAGCAGACCCCTCGGTCCGACCTAGACATCCTTGTCGAGTTTGCGGAAGCACCGGATATCTTCGAATTCATGGACCTCGAGAAGCATCTGGCCAAACTTCTTGGTGTCAGGGTAGAGCTTGTTAGCAGGAAAGCGTTGAAGGGGAATATCGGGCAACGAATTCTCCGCGAAGTCCTTCACGTATGAGACAAAAGAGAAGAGACTATTCGGATTATCTTCGCGACATCCTTGATGCTATGGACAAGCTAGAACAATTCACGCGAGGAATGAGGTTTAAACACTTCGCGAGCGACGACAAGACAAATTTTGCTGTGGTGAGGGCACTGGAAATTATCGGAGAGGCAGCGAAACACATACCGAAGACGGTAAGAGATAGGCACCCAGAAATGCCCTGGACCAAGATGGCGGGAATGCGAGATAAGCTCATTCACAGATACTTTGGGGCTGATCTCGAGATCGTATGGGGCACGGCAACCGACCTCATCCCGAGTTTGAAGCCATTGGTTGCTGAAGCGGTCGAGAAAGAAGTCGAGAGGCGGAGGCGGCTCAAATGACATACGGACTAATCCTCGTAGCTTTGGCTTGGCTCGGCACCGGGGTGGCGGGGGCGCATGAGGGGCGCATCGTCGATCTCAAGAAGGTCCCCGCGGACCACCAGGTCGAAGGCGTCAACTACTGCAAGGGGACCTACCGGCTGAAGCTCAAGGACGGCTCGACCACTGACTTCACGGAATTCGACCTCAGATTCAAGACCGACTCGGGACCTACCGGGCCGAATCCGGGTGCCCCCGTCCTGATTCCCGCAGGGATGGCCGGGGACCGGGCCTTCCTCATTTTCGCCGACCTGGACGAAATGAAAACCGCCCTCACGAAAGCCTGCTAGGACCCCAAGAGCTTAGGACTGAGCCCTTCGACAGGACTTCGGCGAGCTCAGTCGAGCCGCTCAGGGCGAGGACTGAGTGCTGAGTGCTGAAACCTCAGTCCTCATCGCTAGCCCTTCAGGGCAGGGGCGAGCACGTTCTTCACGAAAGTCTCGAAGGTGGTGGGCGTTGTCGTCTCCGGCGACCGTTCGACTTCGTCCATGATCCTGTCAGCCTGGAACCCGGCGTACATCTCGAGCATTGTGTCGGCCACGTTCTCGGTGGCACCCATAGCGATCATGGCCTCCTTCGCCTTGGCGGGCGGCACCTGCACGTGCTTGACCTCCTTGCCGATGGCCCGGCTGATGAT
>JAHFDE010000088.1 GCA_023249165.1 Candidatus Methylomirabilota bacterium
GTAGGGCTCAAGTGTCGGGTGGTCCGCTCAGAGGTCCATCGCTACGGCGTCAGGCCTACCGAGGAGAGACACCTGGTCTATCGGTCTGGTCTTGAGTTCGTGGGCACCTCCGAGGCGTCCTTGCGACTGATCGACAAGACCATCGAGTCCTTGAAAGTCGCGGCCTAATCCGGTCGCGCTCCCTCTCACCTCCTCCGCGATATGGAAAAGGCGGTTGGCCTACCCTTGCAGGGTGAGGTCATTGAAGACGCCAAGGCTGTTGTGCAGATTGATCTTGCGGCGCTCACCCTGAAGCTCTCCGAGCAACTGAAGGCCCTGGCTGACATCGAGTCGGCCCAGCCCAACTATATCCTCCGGATTCAATAACTCGATCTCACCGGTCCGATCCCGGTACATCCTGTCAGGCTTCCTTCACGGCGGATATGGTGATGGGATTTTCCAGCATCCTCTGGTTGCGGTAGGCCAATCGCTGGTCTTCAAGCGATACGGCGGGATCCCAGTAGGACGAAACCCGCAGCCGCGAGGCCACCTGAATCATGGTGTACTTCCTTGTGGTACTGCGAATGTGGGCGGCCTATTGCCGTGGTCAGGGGGAAATCGGACGTCCGGGATCACCTCAATGCGTACTGTGGCTCGAAGGACCTGCCGAACGGGGATGACGGTGCCCGGGGGCCATGCGAAAGTCAAATCCGTCGCCAGCCCAGCCGGAACACGCTTGCCAAAAAGCAAGTTCAGTGCCAATACCTCCCTTCCGTTCCGCCATTCGTCGATTGGGCTTGCGGGGGGCGGGCGAATCGGGTAAGAGTATCAGGGCTGAGCCAGGCCCTGTGTGTGTAACACGCTGGCCCATTGACGAGACGTACGAAAAGGAGAGGCAACGATGCGACACAAGGCCATGAGCATGCTGGTCGGCGTCACCCTTGCTACCCTTGTCCCACTGCCCCTCCCGGTGGGCACCGCTGCGGCGGAGACGGTTTTGCAAAGGATCAATCGGACCGGAAAACTTACGGCAGGGACCCGGACCGAATCGATTCCCTTCGCGTATCTGAACGATAAGAAAGAGTGGGTTGGTTTCTCCGTGGATCTGATCAAGGAAATCCAGGGGCGCCTCGAGCGCAACCTCGCAAAGAAGATCAAGCTGGAGCTGAAAGCAGTCACGCCCGAGAATCGTTTTCAAATGGTGGCCGACGGCACCGTTGATCTCGAGTGCGGCTCCACCACGTATACGCGGTCCCGGGACGAGACCGTGGACTTCAGCATCAATTTCTTCTACTCCAGCGGCCAACTCCTCATCAAGGCCGATGGCCCCATCAAGGCTCCCAAAGACATCCCGGGCAAGCGGATTGGTGTAGCGCGGGGGACCACCACCGAGAAGATCATCCGGACGAAGTTACCCCAAGTGAACGTCGTGTTGGTTCAGGACCACGGCGAGGGGTTCCAGGCCCTTCAGCAGGGCAAGATCGATGCCTATGCCAGTGATGGGATCCTCCTCGCGGGCCTCGCCCTCAAGGCCCCCGGTGCAGAGGCCTTCGCAATCGTGGGGGGCTTCAGCTTCGAGCCCTACTCCTGCATCGTGCCGGAAAACGAGTCCAAGTGGCGGGATTTCGTCAACCACACCTTCATGGAACTCATCGAGAGCGGCACATACTTTGAGATCTACGACAAATGGTTCGGGGCAAATGGGGTTGTCCCCTACAAGGCGCCCGACGAGGCCAAGTTCCTGACGCTGATGCAGGTGATGCCCAGGTAGCTTTTCATTCACCATCCGCCATCTGTGCTACCCCGAGCCGTCGTCTCCTTCTAAAAGAAAATAGTAAAAGAAAATAGGGTCAGGTCTTGAATATTGACATTCGATCCATCTTGAGGTAGAAACCTCCTATGGCACGGCCGTTGCGCATTCAGTATCCCGGGGCAGTCTACCACCTTACCTCCCGCGGGAACGCGGGACAACCGATATTCAAAGACGACCGTGACCGGGAGGAGTTTCTCGTCACGCTGCGGAGGGTGACCGACCGCTACCGCTGGCGCTGCCACGGCTATTGCCTCATGCGGAACCATTACCACCTGGTCATCGAGACCCCCGAGGGGAATCTGGTCCTGGGCATGCGGCAGCTGAATGGCGTCTATACCCAGACCTTCAACCGGCGGCACAGCCGGATGGGGCATCTCTTCCAGGGGCGCTATCAGGCGATTCTGGTCCAGAAGGAGAGTCACCTCCTCGAGGTGTGCCGGTATGTGGTTCTGAACCCCGTTCGGGCTGGGCTGGTCAAACGGGCGGATCAGTGGCAGTGGAGCAGCTATGGGGGGACCGCCGGGATCAAGGCCCCTCATCCGTGCCTGACGACCGAGTGGGTCCTCGGCCAGTTTGGTCAGACACGAAGCCGCGCCGCTGAGCGGTACCGCGCCTTCGTCCAGGATGGCGTTGAAGCCGAACCAATCTGGACGAGGGTGAAGGGCCAGAGCCTCCTGGGCGGCGAAGCATTTCTCCGTCGATTGCTCCCGTATGTCCGGGGCCGGGAGGCGGTCAAGGAATTCCCCAGGAGTCAGCGCTACGCGGCCCGACCACCGCTGGCGGAACTCCTTCCTCCTCGGGTGGTTGGAGCCAAGCTGAGGAGACATCGCGCGATCATAGCGGCGGTGGAGCGCTTTGGGTACACGCAGAAGGCGGTGGCGGATTTCCTCGGGCTTCACTATTCGACCGTCAGCCGGCTCGTAAATGCTCCAAGATGAGGAATGTCAAGTTTCAAGACCTGACCCTCCACCAGTTCCTGTGACGACCCTGCCGGAGGATATCCCTTTCCCCTTGCGGGACCCGGGCAAATGCGATAAGAGTATCTCCACCATCCCTGCGATTGTGCGGGGTGGACGCCCTCCGGCAGACAGACTCATGTTAGCCAAGGTCCTCAGTAGTGCGGTCCTCGGGGTGGATGCCTATACGGTCGAGGTCGAGGTGGACATCGCCCTGGGACTCCCCTCCTTCAACACCGTGGGCCTCCCTGATGTGGCCGTCAAGGAGAGCCGCGACCGGGTCAAGGCCGCTATCAAAAACTGCGGCTTTGACTTCCCACCGCGGCGGATCACCGTCAATCTTGCCCCGGCCGACATCAAGAAAGAGGGTGCCGCCTTTGATCTGCCAATGGCCATCGGGGTGTTGGCGGCACAGGGGATGGTGAAGCCCGACCGGCTCTCGGAGGTCCTGGTCCTCGGCGAGCTGGCGCTGGACGGGCTCGTCCGTCCCATTCGGGGGGCCCTGCCGATGGCCGTGGCCGGAGCCGAGGTGGGTCTCCAGGGGATCGTGCTTCCGGTCGACAACGCCTCGGAGGCCGCCGTCGTCAAGGGGATCAAGGTCTACGGGGTCCACAGCCTGTCCGAAACGGTGGGGATACTCAATGGAGAGATCACCATCGAGCCGACCACGATCGATCTCGAGGCGGCGTTTGCTGAGTCCTCCCAGTACGCCGTCGACTTTACCGACGTCAGGGGACAAGAGCATGCCAAACGGGCCCTCGAGGTGGCCGCGGCGGGAGGCCACAACATCCTGCTCATCGGTCCCCCGGGGTCGGGGAAGACGATGCTGGCCAAGCGCCTGCCGACCATTCTCCCCCCGCTGGGCCTGGAAGAGGCGATCCAGACCACCAAGATCCACAGTGTCTCCGGACTCCTCCCACCCCGCGCTCCCCTCATTGCCATCCGACCCTTCCGGGCCCCTCACCACACCATTTCGGATGCCGGACTGATCGGCGGAGGCAACATCCCCCGCCCAGGTGAGGTGAGCCTGGCCCATCACGGGGTTCTCTTTCTGGACGAACTCCCGGAGTTCAAGCGGCATGTCCTCGAGGTGCTTCGACAGCCGCTGGAGGACGGCCAGGTCACCATCGCTCGGGCCGCCACGTCCCTCACGTATTCAGCGTCATTCATGCTGGCCGCCGCCATGAACCCATGCCCGTGCGGATACCTGACCGATCCCCAACGGGAGTGTGGTTGCACCCACGGAGAGATCCAACGCTATCTCAGCCGGATCTCCGGGCCCCTCCTGGACCGCATCGATATCCACATCGAGGTGCCACCGCTCAGGTATCGGGACATGACGGCAGAGACGGCGGGCGAGCCCTCACCTGTGATTCGGGAGCGGGTGCGACGCGCCCGGGCGATCCAGGCCGAGCGCTTCAAGAAGAGCAAGATCTTTTGCAATGCGGCGATGAGCCCGAAACAGATCCGCCGCCATTGTCAGGCGGCCGGGGAGGGGCAGCGCCTCTTGGAGACCGCGATGGAGCGGCTGGGGCTCAGTGCCCGCGCGTACGATCGCATCTTGAAGGTCGCCCGCACGGTCGCCGATCTCACCCACGAGGAGACCATTCGCCCCGAACACATTGCCGAGGCCATTCAGTACCGGAGTCTGGATCGCGGAATTCGGAGGAGTTGAGCCATGAGCGCCGTTCCGCCCAAGTGTCTTCAGTGCAAGCGTGATCTCCGCTACGATCTGGCCCACCTGCGATACGGCTGTCCCGCGTGCGACGCGGCCCACGCCGCCGCGGATATCTGGCGGATCGGAGGAGAGACCTTGGGGCGCCAAGTCGCCCGCCTCGTGCACCAGGTCGAGCAGTGGCTTAGAAAATGAGAGTCCGGCTCGGCCTATGAGGCACGGCCTGCTCCCGTTCGGCATTGCCATCGTCCTCCTCGGCCTCGGGGCCTGTGGGACAGGGGAGGGGCGCTCCGCCGCCGCGGTGGTGGCCGCCATCGAGACCAATCCGGTGAGCCTCGATCCCCGAGTCGCCACCGATGCTCTCTCCCTGCATATTACCGGATTGCTCTTCAATGCCCTGGTCCGCGCGGATGACCATCTCCGCGTCGTCCCGGACCTCGCACGCCGGTGGGAGCAGGCCGACGACCGAACGGTCATCTTCCATCTCCGCCAGGGGGTGCAGTTTCACCACGGGCGGGAGCTCACCGCCGACGATGTCCGGTTTACCTTCGAATCCCTCGAGACCATCGCTCCGGCCCACACGCCACTCCTCCAGGAGGTCAAAGAGATTCGGGTCCTGGACCGCTATCGAGTGGCCTTTCACCTGAAACGCCCCTTCGCTCCCCTCCTGTACCATCTGACGGTGGGAATCGTCCCGGCGGACCTCGCGAGTCAAGCGGGCTTTGGTCAGGCCCCGGTGGGCACAGGGCCCTTTCGATTCACACGGTGGGGCCAGAATGAGCAGGTCGAGCTCGAGGCCTTTCCAGAGTATTTCGGCGGGAGTCCCCGGATCACGAAGCTCAGGCTTCGGATCATCCCGGATGCGACGATCCGATTCCTCGAACTGAAGCAGGGGAACATCGATCTCCTCCTCGGGTCGCTCCCCCCCGAGATCGTGTCCCTGGTGGATTCGCTCCCGGGGGTTCAGACGGCCACGGGCCCCTCCAGCAACTATACCTACCTGGGCTTCAACCTCCGGGACCCGATTCTGGCTGACGTCAAGGTTCGCCGGGCCATCGCCCATGCCCTTGACCGCAAGGGACTCATCGCCCATCTCCTCCGGGGGCAAGCGACGGCGGCCACCGGACTCCTCTTTCCTCAGCACTGGGCCTACGAACCGCAGGTGGTGACCTTCCCGTTCGATCCCGAAAGGGCCAGGCGGCTTCTGGATGAGGCCGGCCATCCGGTAAGAAAAGGGGGCGTGCGGTTCGCCCTCACCTTCAAGGCGACGACGGGCGAGCTCAGCCGAGCCATTGCCGAGGCGATACAATTTCAACTGGCACAGGTCGGGATTCGGATCGAGATCCGGAGCTACGAATGGGGGACGTTCTACGCCGATATTAAGTCGGGAAATTTCCAGCTCTATGTCCTCACCTGGGTCGGCATCACCGATCCCGACTATTACCAGTATGTCTTCCACTCGGACTCGCTTCCCCCCCTTGGGGCCAATCGGGGTTACTACCAAAACTCCGAGGTGGATCGTCTGCTGCTCCGCGGTCGGCGGACCTCGGACACGGGTGGGCGAAAGGCGACCTACAGCCGCATCCAGCAGATCCTCGCTGAGGATCTGCCCTACATCAGTCTCTGGCACGAGCTGCGTTGGGTCGCGTACAAGGCGCGGATCCGGGGGTTCTCCCTGATGCCAGGAGGCGATTTCACTCCCTTGAAAGATGTCTGGCTCGACGACCACTGACTGAATAATTTCGAAATTCGAATTTCGAAATTCGAAATCTTACTTACCATGAACCATGAACTCTGAACTATGAACCCCGAGCACGGAACTATGAACGCCGCGAGGCGAAAACGATGGGGCGCTATCTCCTGCGAAGGCTGCTCCTCCTGCTCCCGGTGACGTGGGGCGTGTCCACGTTGGTCTTTCTCTTGATCCACCTGACTCCGGGGGATCCGGTGGAGGTGATGTTGGGCGAGACCGCCCTCCCTGCGGCGAGGGAGGCACTCCGCCAGAGCCTCCGGCTGGACCGTCCCCTTCCAGAGCAGTATCTCCACTTCCTTCACGGGCTCGTCACCGGTGATCTCGGCACGTCTCTCTTCTCTCGCGAGCCGGTCTTTGCCCGGCTCCTGCAGGCGCTGCCCGCGACCGCCGAGCTGGCGGTGGCGGGTCTCGGTGTGGCCCTCATGATCGCCGTCCCCCTGGGGACTGTCGCCGCGGTGAGGCGGGGGTCTGGCCTGGACCATGGGAGTCGGTTCGTAGCCCTCTTGGGGGTTTCGGTCCCCAACTTTGTTCTCGCGCCGCTCCTGATCCTCGCCTTTGCCATTGAACTCAACTGGCTGCCGGTGTCGGGTCGCGGCGGCCTCGGCCATCTCATCCTTCCGGCCCTGACGCTCGGGATGGCTTTCGCCGGGATCCTCTCGCGGATGGTGCGGGCGAGCCTGCTGGAGGTCCTGGGTCAGGAGTACATCCGGGCGGCTAGGGCCAAGGGCCTTTCCGAAGGACGGGTGATCCTCCGTCATGGCCTGACGGCTTCCCTGATTCCCGTCATCACCATCGTGGGGCTACAGTTTGGGGCGTTGCTCTCGGGCGCGATCATCACCGAGACCATCTTTGCCTGGCCCGGCCTGGGGAGACTGACGCTGCAGGCGATCCAGGCTCGAGACTATCCGTTGGTGCAGGGCTGTGTGCTGGTCATCAGTTTCGGATATGTCTTGGTCAACACGGCGACGGATCTGTTGTACGCCTATGCAGACCCGAGGATCCGGTATGACTAGCAGCAGTCAGCAGTCGGCAATCCGCTGTCGGCTATCGGCCGTCGCGGACTAGACGAGAGACTGGAGATTTGAGGCGGGGGTCTGGGGTCTCCTGTCTCATGTCTCTGGTTGCTGACCGCTGACTGCTGACAGCCGACAGCTAATGGGAAGGACGGAGCGGATGCGAAGAGGCCGGAGATGGCCCAGCGGGTTTCTGTTGGTGACGGGGGTGATGCTCTGTGCATTGCTGGCCCCGATCCTGGCCCCTCATTCCCCCACGGATCAAGTGTTGGCCGAGGGGCTCAGCGGACCTAGCCTCACACACCCGTTTGGTCAGGATCGCCTCGGCCGCGATCTCCTCTCGCGAACCCTGTATGGGGGCCGGATCTCGTTCTGGGTTGCCACGGTGGCGGTCAGCATCTCTTTAGGGATCGGGCTCGTGGTCGGGGCAGCCGCCGGCCACTTCGGCGGGTGGGTGGACGAGCTCGTGATGCGTTGCGTGGACATCTTGCAGGCCTTTCCCGGAATTCTCCTCGCTATCGCCTTTGCGGCCATTCTGGGCCCGAGCATCACCAACGTGGTCATTGCCCTCTCCTTGATCGGCTGGGTAGGATATGCCCGGCTCACCCGCGGCCAGATCCTCGTGGTCCGGGAGATGGAGTTTGTGGCGGCAGCCAGGGCCTTAGGGGGGAAAGACCTGAGGGTGATCTTCCGGCATCTGCTGCCCAATATCGTCGGGCCGGTCGTCGTGGAGGCCAGCTTTGGGTTCGCCGCGGTCATCGTCGCGGAGGCGAGCCTGAGCTTCCTCGGGCTCGGCACCCAGCCCCCCACCCCGAGTTGGGGGGCGATGCTCGATGAGGCGAGACAGTATCTCTTGGTCGCGCCCCATCTGACCCTCTTCCCCGGGGTCGCGATCGTGGTCACCGTCATGGGCTTTAACTTCCTGGGGGATGGCCTCAGGGACCTGTGGGATCCGCGGAGCGGGTAGGTGCTCGGGCCCGGCTGGAGTCTGGTATATGAGCGTGGTGGCTCTTTGACCTCGGGATGATCTGCCGTTGACCAAGGACAAGAAAGGCGACAAGGGAAAGAAAAGACCGTCGGTCCGACTGCCTGTGGCGCCGCCGTCTCGCCCCCATCGACCGAAGCCCGATTATCGGCGAGAGCATGAGAAAGAGCGCATCCGTCGGGTCCTGCAGGAAGAGCAGAAGAAGCAGGAGGCGCAGGAGAAGCCGGAGCGGGAAGAGCAGGGGGAGGAGGAAGGGTGAAACTCAAGACGGCCCTGACTCCACAGAAGCTCAAGAGTCTCGAGGTCAGGATCCCTCCCTGCGACACCGAATAGGAGCGATTTCCTCATCCTAGAGCGGGTGTACAATGCCGAACGCCCGG